>CAZPPW010000005.1:0-45042 GCA_964588595.1 uncultured Marinilabiliaceae bacterium | reverse complement strand
ACAAAACCGCCAAACCCTTATCGACGAGCTGCACAAACTCGCCATAATCTAACCTGCAAACCACTCCGCACGGCAACCCCGTGCCAAGGTTATAGTACCCGTAGAGACGTTGCTTGCGACGTCTCTGTTTTTATGTCCCTACCCTCCCCCCTATTTTATACCCATTCTTTCCCTTTTTCTCCCTAAATTTATCGCCTACAAACCAACAACACACCCATGGCAGAATACAACCTATCCGGCCTCACAGAGGAAGAAGTCCTCAGCAGCCGCCAACAGCACGGCACCAACGTCCTCACACCGCCCAAGAAAGAACCACTTTGGAAGAAGTTCCTCGAGAAGTTCCAAGACCACCTCATCATCATCCTCCTTGTCGCAGGATGTCTCTCCGTCGGCATATCCTTCTACGAGTATTTCGGTCTCGGCAAGGATGCCACAGTCTTCTTCGAGCCAATCGGCATTTTTGTCGCCATACTCCTTGCCACAGGACTCGCCTTCATCTTCGAGCTCAAAGCCGACCGTGAGTTCGCCATTCTCAACCAAGTCAACGACGACGAACCAGTCGAGGTCATACGCTCCGGCTCAGCATGCAAAGTGCCAAAGCGTGACATCGTCGTGGGCGACATCATCATCATTGCCACAGGCGACGAAATCCCAGCCGACGCCGAACTAATCGATGCCACACACCTAAAGATCGACGAGAGCAGCCTCACTGGCGAACCCGTATGCGACAAGACCACCGACAAGGCACAGTTCGACCCGCAAGCCACCTTTCCCTCCAACCACGTCATGCGCGGCACAAAGGTCATGGAAGGCCACGCCATAGCCCGTGTATTCGCCGTAGGAGACAAGACAGAGAACGGCAAAGTCTTCGAGGCAGCACAAATCGACAACTCCATACGCACCCCCCTCAATGAGCAACTCGACGGACTTAGCAACCTCGTCACCAAACTCAGCTACACCATAGCCGCACTCGTCGTAGTAGGCCGTATCCTCGTATACTTCCTCGGCGACAACTCCCTCGCTTGGGTCGACATCACTGCCTACCTCCTCCAGACCGTCATGATTGCCGTGACACTCATCGTCGTGGCAGTCCCCGAAGGCCTACCTATGGCAGTGACCCTCGCCCTCGCCTATAGCATGCGCTCCATGCTCAAGACCAACAACCTCGTACGCAAGATGCACGCCTGCGAGACCATGGGAGCCACAACCGTAATATGCACCGACAAGACTGGCACTCTCACACAAAACCAGATGCGAGTGAGCCAAGCCGTATTCGACGACCCGCAATCTGAACTCGTGGCAGAAGCTCTCGCCGTGAACTCTACCGCCGAGCTCGACACATCCAACCCCGACAAACCTACCGTCGTGGGCAACCCCACCGAAGGCGCGCTACTCCTCTACCTCTACGACAACAAACGTAACTACCGCGACATACGTGCCTCAATATCCCGTGTCGAGGAACTCCCCTTCTCCACCGAACGCAAATACATGGCCACGGAGATTCTCAACCACGACAACCAACACGTACTGCACGTCAAGGGCGCACCCGAGATTGTCCTCTCCCTATGCCAAGTCGACTCACAAGAGCAACGTGACGCCATATTCTCGCAACTCGCCACATTCCAAAAGCAAGGCATGCGCACCCTCGCCTTCGCCTACAAGAACCTCGAGATTAATGAGAAGGCCATCACCGACGGACGTGTCGCCACCAACGACCTCAAATTCCTCGGCATAGTAGCCATCGCCGACCCCGTACGCACCGACGTGCCAGACGCCATCAAGCAGTGCATCAACGCCGGCATACAAGTCAAGATGGTCACAGGCGACACAGCCAACACAGCCAAAGAGATAGCACGCCAAATAGGCCTCTGGAACCCACTCACCGACACCGATGCCAACAACATCATCACCGGTCCCGAACTTGCCGACATGAGCGACGACAACCTCGACGCCAACGTGGAACACTTCAAGATCATCGCCCGCGCCCGCCCTATGGACAAGAAGAAACTCGTCGAGAGTCTACAACGCAAGAACGAGATAGTGGCAGTCACAGGCGATGGCACAAACGACGCACCCGCGCTCAAAGCCGCTCACGTGGGACTATCCATGGGCGACGGCACATCCGTAGCTAAAGAGGTGAGCGACATCACCATCATCGACAACTCCTTCAGCAGCATCTGCCGCGCCGTACTCTGGGGACGATCCCTCTACCAGAATATCCAACGCTTCCTGCTGTTCCAGCTCACCGTCAACGTCTCCGCATGCCTCATCGTGCTCGTTGGCGCATTCATGGGCATACAATCACCCCTCACAGTGACCCAAATGCTCTGGGTGAACCTCATCATGGATACCTTCGGTGCTATGGCGCTCGCCTCACTCCCTCCCTCACCATCCGTCATGAACGATAAGCCGCGCAACCGCAACGCCTTCATCATCGACCGCCACATGGCAACAGAGATATTCTCCATAGGTGGCATATTCTTCCTCATCATGCTCGCCATGGTCTACGTCTGCGAACATGCCGACATCACCAGCATGACCGACTTCCTCTCGCCCAATATAGGCGCAGCCAACGGACTAACCCCCTACGAGCAGACTCTCATATTTTCCGTATTCGTCATGACGCACTTCTGGTACATGTTCGACGCCCGCGGCTATAAGACCAGCCGTAGCGGCCTACACCTGCGCCACTGCAAAGGCTTCGGCATGATCGCCTTCATCATCTTCGTAGGTCAAATACTCATCGTCGAATGCCTCTACCGCTTCTTCGATGTCATTCCAATGAAGATTAGCGACTGGATTATCATAACCCTAATCTCCTCCCTCGTCCTATGGGTGCGCGAGCTGAAAGTGCTTTTCATCGGCCATAAGGCCTAACGCCCGCACCACCGACAAGCCCCATAAAAAAAGCTTGCTCCCATAATTCGTCAAGGCTAATTTCTTTTTTTAAGAATTTATCCATATCTTAGCGCATCGGAAGGTTAGGATGAACACGCCAGTGTCCCCGACCTTCCGATTTTCTATGTCTGATTATTTTATAAGTCCCTATCTATAATGAAAGTAGACGTTCTCCTGGGCCTCCAATGGGGCGACGAGGGCAAGGGTAAGGTCGTTGATGTCCTAACCCCTAACTATGCCGCCGTCACACGCTTCCAAGGTGGTCCTAATGCCGGTCACACGCTCGAGTTCGAAGGTCAGAAATACGTGCTCCGCTCAGTACCATCAGGTATCTTCCAAGGCGACAAGGTAAACATCATCGGCAACGGCGTAGTTCTCGACCCCGCCCTCTTCAAAGCCGAAATAGAACAACTCGAAGCCACTGGTCACGACCTCAAGAGCCGACTCTTCATATCTCGCAAAGCACACCTCATCCTCCCCACACACCGTCTCCTCGATGCCGCATACGAGAGCGCCAAAGGTGCAGGCAAGATAGGTACCACCGGCAAGGGCATCGGCCCCACATACACCGACAAAATCAGCCGCAACGGCCTACGTGTAGGCGACCTCGAGAATAACTTCGAAGCCAAATACAAAGCCGCCACCGACCGTCACAAAACCATACTCGGACACTACAACTACCCCACCGATAAACTCGCCGAGATTGAGAAGGACTGGTTCGCAGGTGTCGAGAAACTGCGTCAATTCACCTTCATCGACAGCGAATTCTACATCAACGGTCTCCTCGCCGATGGCAAACGTGTCCTCGCCGAAGGCGCACAAGGCACAATGCTCGACGTCGACTTCGGCTCATACCCCTTCGTGACCTCATCCAACACCGTAGCTGCCGGCTCATGCACTGGACTCGGCGTAGCTCCAAGCAAGATAGGCGAGGTGTTCGGCATATTCAAAGCCTACTGCACACGCGTAGGAAGCGGCCCATTCCCCACCGAGCTCTTCGACGAGACTGGCGAAGAGATACGCAAACTCGGCCATGAATTCGGTGCAGTCACCGGACGCGCACGACGCTGCGGTTGGATCGACCTCGTAGCACTACGCTACGCTGTCATGATCAACGGTGTGACACAGCTCATCATGATGAAGAGCGACATTCTCGACGCCTTCAAGACCATCAAGGCATGCGTCGCCTATAAGGTCGGCAACCGTGAGACAGACGAAATGCCCTTCGACATCAACGAGGGAGTAGAGCCTATCTACATGGAGTTCGACGGCTGGAATACCCCCATGGATAAGATGACCTCCGAAGACCAATTCCCCCAGAAGTTCGTCGACTACGTCAAGTTCATCGAGAGCTACCTCGGCGTACCCGTCAAGATCGTCTCCGTAGGACCCGACCGCGAGCAAACCATAACCCGCAAATAACCCCCTGACCATCACACACATACCCACCCCTCCGTGTAGCCACGGCTAACGGAGGGGTTACTTTTAGCCAACCGCCACTCAATGAACCGCCCCACACCACCCTCCAAGAAAGCCCTACGCCACCAAATACGTCTCCTCAAAGACTCACTCACAACCCTGCAACGTGAGCAAGCCGCCACTCGACTCACCTCACTCGCACTATCCCACCCAGCCATAACCTCCACACACACAATAATCTCCTTCTGGCCCATGCCCGACGAGATAAACACCGCACCACTCAACATCTCCCTCGCCTCACACGGCCACGACCTATACCTCCCCCTAATGGTCGACAACACCCTACATTTCCACCTCTTCCAAGGCACCAACACCCTCTCTCCCGACCCCCTATACGGCATCCTCCAACCACCCCCCGACTCCCCCACCCTACCCCACGACATACTATCCTCAGGCGGCGCAAACACCGTCATAATCACCCCAGGCATGGCCTTCACCCCCGACGGACGTCGTCTCGGACGAGGACGAGGCTTCTACGACCGTGCCTTCGCCTCACTGCCCAACGCCATACGAATCGGTGTAGGCTTCCAATGCCAACTCCTCGACGACCTCCCCACCGAACCACACGACACCTCCCTACACCACATAATACTCGCTTAACAATCTAACTCCCACCATAACAATGACAAACCCTATATTCCCCTCCCTCATAGCCAAACAACTCAACCTGCGCCCCCAACAGGTGCAAAACACCATCAAACTCCTCGACGACGGCGCCACAGTTCCCTTCATCAGCCGATACCGCAAGGAAGCAACATCCAACCTCGACGAAGTACAAATAGCCAACATAGCACAAGCCTACGATAAACTCAACGAACTCCAATCCCGCAAGGACACCATCATCTCCACTATCGAATCACAAGGCAAACTCACCAACGACCTCCGACAACTAATCACGGATACCTGGGACGCTACTCGACTCGAGGACCTGTACCAACCCTACAAGCCCAAACGTAAGACCCGTGCCGCCAAAGCACGTGAACTCGGACTCGAGCCACTCGCCCAAATCCTCCTCTCCGGAAACTGCCAAGATGTCGACCTCACCGCCGAAAAGTTCCTCTCCGACGACGTCAAATCCACCAACGACGCCCTGCAAGGCGCACGTGACATAATCGCCGAATACATCGCCGACCAACCCGAATCCCGCGAAGCCGCTCGCAACATATTCCGGCGTGACGGCATAATCTCCACCAAACTCGTCAAAGGTAAAGAACCCGACGCAGAGAAATACCGAGACTATATAGACCGACACGAAAACCTCTCCAAATGCCCCTCTCACCGCATACTCGCCATGATGCGCGCCGAAGCCGAAGGCATACTCAAACTTTCAGTCGACCCTAAGGACTCCAACGACATCATCAACCGCCTCGAACGCCGTTTCATCAAAAACCCACGCACCGCGCAACATCTACAATCCGCCATAGCCGACGGCTACAAACGCCTCCTCGCTCCAGCCATGGAGACCGAAATGGAAGCCGAAGCCAAACAACGTGCCGACACAGAAGCCATCAAAGTTTTCGAGACTAACCTCCGACAACTCCTCCTCGCCGCACCACTTGGCCGTCACCGCGTCCTCGCGCTCGACCCAGGGTTCCGCACCGGCTGTAAAGTGGTATGCCTCGATGAACAGGGCAATATGCTCTGCCACTCCGTGATATTCCCTCACCCCCCAGTCAACAAGCCCCAAGAAGCTCAAGCCGAACTGCGACACCTCATCGACAAGTACCACATCGAGGCCATAGCCATAGGCAACGGCACAGCCAGCCGCGAGACAGAAGCCTTCGTCCGCAACTTCGACTCCGACCACCACCTCCGCATCTTCGTCGTATCCGAGGACGGCGCCTCCATATACTCCGCCTCCGCAACGGCACGCGAAGAGTTCCCCAACGAGGACGTGACCGTACGTGGCGCCGTATCCATCGGCCGACGTCTCATGGACCCCCTCGCCGAACTCGTCAAAATAGACCCCAAGTCCCTCGGCATAGGCCAATACCAGCACGACGTCGACCAAGCACGCCTGAAGGCCTCCCTCGACTCCGTCGTCGTAAGCTGCGTCAACCAAGTAGGCGTGGAGGTCAACACCGCAAGCCGTCACCTCCTGACATACGTCTCCGGTCTCGGCCCACAGCTCGCGCAAAACATCGTCGACTACCGCACCACCCACGGCCCCTTCTCCTCGCGCGCCGACCTCAAGAAGGTCCCACGCCTCGGCCCTAAAGCCTACGAGCAATGCGCCGGCTTCCTCCGTATAGCTGGCGCCAAGAACCCTCTCGACGCATCAGCCGTCCACCCCGAACGATACCCCATAGTGGCCCAAATGGCACACGACGCCAACTGCTCCGTAGCAGAGCTCATATCCAACCCCACCAAGCGCAAACAAGTCAACCTCAACAACTACATCAGCAACGAAGTTGGACTCCCCACCCTCCGCGACATAATGGCCGAACTCGAAAAACCCGGTCGCGACCCCCGTGAGCAACTCCAAGACTTCGCCTTCGACCCCTCCGTGCACTCCATCAACGACCTCTCCATCGGCATGCGCCTCCCTGGCATCGTCACCAACATCACCGCCTTCGGGGCTTTCGTCGACCTCGGAGTGAAGACCGACGGCCTTGTCCACATCAGCCAACTGTCCGACCACTTCGTCAAGAATGTCTCCGACGTGGTCTCGCTCCACCAACAAGTCATGGTCCGAGTAGTCGAAGTCGACCTCGCCCGCAACCGTGTCGGACTAAGCATGAAAGGTGAATAAATCCTAAAACCTTCCTCCACACCCCTAAGGGGAAGTATCTGCCGCACCCCATCCCCTTGCGACAGCCATACTCCCCACACTATTCCAATATCCTCCAAAACTTCCACGAGGATACTCCAAGATACTGACAATATACTGACAAAACTGCTCCACGTATACCCCCATATACTGAAACGATACTGAACCCAATGCTACCCCAACTCTCCGCCTCCCATCACAACTCCCTCAAAATAACAATTTGTCCCCCATAAAATAACAATTTGTCCCCCATACACAAATCACGCGCCGAGCATACACAAATCTTGCAAAATCGCCCTCCAACCCTTTTTTCACCCTCTCCGCTCTTAATTTTTATGCGGCTATGTTAATTAATCTTACAAAGAGATTATACATTTTTTAACGCCAAACACGCCAACTCATACGCCTTTTTGCCGTACCTTTAACCCGCGACACCAAAGCATGCCATTAACTTCTAACCCTATATCTCACAATGTCTAAACTTCTCAAAGTCATCGCAGGCGTCATAGGAGGCCTCCTCCTCGTGGTCATCCTCGCCCTCATCATCGTCCCTACCTTCTTCTCCGACGAGGTCGAATCCTTCGCCAAGAAGATGGCCAACCAATACGTAAAAAACGCCACCGTCGATTTCGGCGACTTCTCCCTCTCCATATTTAGCAGCTTCCCCGACCTCCGAGCCGGCATCGGCAATGTCAACATCATCGGTCAAGGCCGCTTCGAGGGCGACACCCTCCTCCACGTCGGCAAGCTCTTCGCCGACGTCGATGTCATGAAGGCCATAAGCGGCGACATTCAAATCAACGCCGTTTCCCTCGACGACGTCCTCGCGCAGGGCATCATTACCGCCGACAGCCTCGCCAACTGGGACATCGTCAACATCGCCGCCGACACCACCACCACGACCGCCGACTCCGACACCACCTCCTCCGCCCCCCTCAAACTCTCCCTCCAAGAGGTCACCCTCTCCAACGTCCGCCTCGCCTACCTCGACTCCACCTCCAACACCTCCGCCTCCATCGCCGGCCTTAACGCCTCCATGAACGGCAATATGAACGGCAACGTCATGGCCCTCAACCTCAACCTCGCCATCAACGCCATAAACGCCGCCCTCAGTGGCATCTCCTACGTCAACAACACCGCCCTCAACTTCAACGCCGATGCCGTAGCCGACCTCGACTCCATGAAGTTCACCTTCAACGACAACAGCCTGACCTTCGGCGGACTCCCTCTGCGCTTCGACGGATGGGCGCAACTCAAAGACTCCAGCGTCATCGCACTCGACATGCGCCTCGCCGCCATACAGACCACCTTCGAGTCCATCCTTAACCTCCTCCCCGAGGACATTCTCAAGAGCGTTGATGGCCTCAAAACCACCGGCTCCTTCGACCTCTACGCAATGGCCAAAGGCGAATACCGCGACATGGACCACATCCCCGCCCTCGACGCCGCCCTCAAAGTCAACAACGGCTACGTCAAATACCCCGACCTCCCCGAATCACTCTCCGACATCAACATCTCAGTCCTCGTCAACAACCCAGGCGGCAGCGCCGACCTCACCACAGTCGCCATCGACACTTTCCACTTCGCCCTCGCCGGCAACCCCTTCGACATCCGCGCCAATGTCAAGACTCCTATATCTAATGTCTCATTCGACGCCCTCGCACTCGGCAAGGTAGACCTCACTAAACTCAAAAGCGCACTCCCCCTCGACGACATGGAGCTCTCCGGCATCATCGACGCCAACCTCAAAGTCGCCGCCGACCTCGCCAGCATCGACAACCAGCAATACGACAAAGTCATCGCCAATGGCAAAGTAGGCCTCTCCAAATTCATATTCAAAGGCTCCGCTCTCCCACAAGGCCTCGAGGTCACCGATGCACTCCTCTCCTTCTCCCCCAAAGCCGTCACCCTCGACCCCCTCAACGTCCTCATCGGCAAGAGCGACATAAACCTTAAAGGCAATGTCGAAAACTACCTCCCCTACCTCCTCAAAGACGATGTCATACGCGGCACAGTCTCTGTCAACTCCAATCTACTCGACTGCAACGAGCTCCTCGCCATGACCTCCTCCACCTCCTCCACCGACACCACCTCCACTCAAACCACCACCTCCAACACCCAGTCCGAACCCCTCCAACTCCCCACCAATATCGACTTCCACTTCACCACCGACATCGACAAGCTCCTCTACGACCGTCTCGAGCTCACCAACATTAACGGCCGCATAGCTCTCGCCAATGGCGTCGCCGACCTCTCCAACCTCTCCACAGACCTCTGCGACGGCAAACTCGTCCTCAACGGCAAGTTCCAAACACCAAAAAGCAAGAACAGCAAGGCCGATATGAATGTCGACTTCAACAACGTCAACATCAACAAACTAACCAACTCCTTCAGCGTAATCGACAGCCTCCTCCCCATAGCCCACAACGCCTACGGCAACGTCACTATCGGCCTCGACATAACCACAGAAATCGACGCCGCCCTGAGCCCCATCCTCAAGTCCGTCAACGGCAAAGGCAACTTCGCCTCCGCCAACCTCCAACTCAAAGACAGCGACTTCCAAAACAACCTCTCCAAACTCCTCAGCAACGACAAATACAACGACCTCCAACTCAAAGACACCAAGTTCAACTACACCATCAAGGACGGCAACATCGTCGTCGAGCCCTTCAAGATCAATGTCTTCGGCCGCAAAGCCGACTTCAGCGGTAAGCAAGGCCTCGACCAGTCCATGGACTACACCCTTAAACTCCCCATAGCACGCTCCGAAATCGCCACCCTCATCAGCAAGACCGGCGCCACAGCCTCCTCCTTCTCCTCTGGCGACGACCTCCCCGTCGGCATCCAAATCACCGGCAAACTCACCAAGCCCAACCTCAAACTCGACCTCTCCGAAGCCACCAAAACCCTCGCCTCCGAAGCCGCCAACAAGGCCAAAGACAAAGTAACCAACGCCGCCGACAAGGCCATCGACAACATCAAAGACGAGAAAACTAAAGAGAAGGTCAACCAAGCCAAAGACGCCCTCAACAACCTCTTCAAGAAAAAGAAATAACCACCCCCCTAACGCCAAAAGCGTACCACCCTCACAGTCCCGACACCCACCCGTGCCGGGACTTTTCACATCCCCTCACATCATTCCTAACTAACCACAAGGAACTAACCCATGTAGAGACGTCCGCCCGCGGCGTCTCTACGCCGTAAGGCGTGCCAAAACCTACGTCTCTACGCCGAAGGCGTGCCGAAACCCCCAGTCGCTCCCCACTTGTACACCCGCCGCCCACATCCCCTCTACGCCGTAAGGCGTGCCAAAACCTACAGTTGTACACCCGCCGCCCACATCCCCTCTACACCGCCATGCGTGCCGACCCCTCCCGCCGCCCCCTCCCCCAAAATGTTAAATCTCCCTCACAACACCCCATGATTATCAACACATTGCATTTCCATCCCCCTCAAATGTGTATAAAAGTGGGGCAAAGTGGTTGCAAGTGGTTTGTTTTGGGGCTAAATTTACAACCTGAAAATGGATAATAGGCACTTTTCGTTCATAGGCGACTTCGACAGTCGTGCCGATGCCAAAAACCGCATCGTCCTCCCAGCCGCCTTCAAGCGCGAGTTTGAAGGCATGGAGGTCGTGCGCCTCGTCATCCGAAAAGACATCTACGAAGAATGCCTCGTAATCTACCCCTACGACGTCTGGCAATCCATGATGGCCGACCTCCGCTCCCGGCTCAACCCCTACAACCGCCTCCACGCACAGTTCCTACGCGAATGGCAAAGCGGCACAGCCGAAGCCCAACTCGACGCCAACGGCCGACTCCTACTCCCTCAACGCCTCCTCGACCTCATAGCCGCCAACAAAGAGCTCACTCTCCTCGGCGTAGACAACCATATCGAGCTATGGGACAAGCAGAAACGCCTCGCCTCATCACTCTCCGGCGACCAACTCGGGGCTCTCTCCGACCAAATATTCAACAGCTGACGCCCTATGCCTCATATCGATTCCTACCACGTCCCGGTCTTGCTCCACGAGTCGGTCGATGCCCTCAACATCCAACCCGACGGCCTCTACGTCGATGTCACTTTCGGCGGCGGCGGCCATAGCCGTGAAATACTCTCCCGACTTGGCCCCAACGGACAACTCATAGCCTTCGACCAAGATGCCGACGCCATGGCCAATGTCCCCAACGACCCTCGTTTCACCCTCGTACGACACAACTTCCGATTCCTCGCCGACTTCCTCGACTTCATGGGCGCCCTCCCAGTCAACGGCATTCTCGGCGACCTCGGCGTATCCTCCCACCACTTCGACGACGGCTCACGTGGCTTCTCCTTCCGTCAAGACGGCCCCCTCGACATGCGCATGAACCGCTCCGCCACACACACCGCGGCCGACATCGTCAACTCCTACACCCCCGACGACCTCGCCCGCATCCTCGGCTCATGGGGCGAAGTCGATAAACCCTTCAAGATCGTCAACGCCATAACACGCTCACGCAACGACAACCCCATTACCACCACCTCCGCCCTGCGCCAACTTGTCGAGTCCGTAACCCCTAAGAACGACCAAAACAAGACCCTCACCAAAGTATTCCAAGCCCTGCGCATAGAGGTCAACCACGAGATGGACGCCCTCGACTCCATGCTCCGTGCCTGCGCCTCCGCACTCGCCCCAGGTGGCCGCATGGTAATGATCGCCTACCATAGCCTGGAAGACCGCATGGTGAAGAACATCATGAAGAGCGGCGATCCCCAAAAGGCACAAGCCGAACAAGACATGGTCTTCGGCACCGTCAACGTCCCCTTCCGCGTCACACAACGCAAACCCACTGTCCCCTCGCCCGACGAGGTGGAACGCAACCCACGCGCCCGCTCCGCCAAAATGCGCTGGGCCATAAAGTGCTAACACATGGCCAAGTCCGTCGACAATAGCGATTCCTGGCTCAAAAAGCTAACCAACGGGCGCATATCCCTCCCGCTCGGCATATCCCCACTATTCCTCCTTTTCGTAGGTGTCCTAATCTTCATCTACATAACCAACCACCTCGACACCGAGAAACAACTACGACGCATCAACGACCTCAACACCGAGATCAAAGAGATGCGCTACGAACACATAACCACGCAAAGCCAACTCATGAACATGAGCAAGCAGAGCGAAGTCCTCCGACGTGTCGAAGCCGAAGGCCTGCAACTTAAAGAGCTGACCGAACCCCCTCGCATCATTGAGCCATAACACCCTCTCATACCTTGGCAACGAAAAACAACAACGGCTTCAAGGTGACTTATCGCCTCATGGGCGTCACGCTGATCATCGTGGCGCTCGCCTTCGTTGTTGTACTTGCCAAAGCTCTCGAACTACAACTCGTCGACGGCGACAAGTACCGTAAGCTCATAGCCGAGAAGTCCGACAAACGTTCCAGCCTGCCCGCCAAACGTGGCGACATCCTCGCCCGCGACGGCCGTGTCCTCGCCTGCTCCGTGCCTATCTACCGCATCGCCATGGATCCCTGTGCCGATGGCCTCAAAGACTCCACATTCAACAAGGAGATCTCCAAACTCTCACTGCAACTGGCCAACCTCTTCGGCGATAAGTCCGCCGATAAGTACCGTGAGCAAATAGAGTCCGCACGTCGCAAACGACAACGCTACATACGCCTCGGCAACCGCCGTGTCTCGCATGCCGAGTTCCAGCAAGTCAAGCAGTTCGCCATATTCAAGCGCGGCAAGAACAAGGGCGGATTCCTGTTCGAGCAAAGCGACGAGCGTAAACTCCCCTTTGGCCTCCTCGCCGCACGCACCATCGGCAAAATATCTCAAGACAATCAAGGCACGGTAGGCATAGAGAACTCCTACGACAAGATTCTACGCGGCAAAGACGGCGTATGCAACCGCCTGAAGATGACCGGACAATGGATAGAGCGTGAAGTGACTGCGCCAGTCGACGGCCGCAGCATCGTCACGACTATCGACATAGACATCCAGGACGTGGCCGAGAACTCCATGATCCGCCAACTCAGCGACCACAATGCCGACCACGGCGTAGCCATGCTCATGGAGGTCAAGACAGGTGCCATACGCGCCATAGTCAACCTACACCGCCAAGCCGATGGCTCCTACGCCGAAGACTACAACTACGCCATAGGCGAACTCGCCGAACCAGGCTCTACATTCAAACTCGCCTCACTGATAGCCTGTATCGAGGAAGGGGGCATAACCCTCAACGACACCATCAACACCTACGACGGCGAATACCACATATACGACCGCACAATGCGCGACAGCAAGAAGGGCGGCCACGGCAACATAAGCGTCCTACGGGCTTTCGAAGTGTCAAGCAACATCGGCATGTCTCGCCTCGTCATGAAATGCTTCGACAAGAAACGCGACACCTTCATAGAGTGCCTAAAGGATATGGGCCTCGCCGACAGCCTCACCATAGACATCAAGGGCGAACGCTCATCAGAAATAAAATCCCCAGCCGACCCCACATGGAGCGGCACAACACTGCCCTGGATGTCAATAGGCTACGAGGTGCGGCTCACACCACTCCAACTGCTCACCTTCTACAACGCCGTCGCCAACAATGGCACCATGATGCGCCCCATGTTCGTCGAGTGCCAACTCGAAGAGGGCAAGCGCGTGGCAGACGTCAAACCACAAGTCATGCGCAACTCCATAGCCACCACACGCACCATACGCCAAGTGCAAGACGCCCTAAAAGCTGTCGTCTCCAACGGCACAGCCAAGAACATCAGCAAGACCCCCTACAAGATAGCCGGCAAGACAGGCACAGCCCAAATAGCCCACGACGGCCGCGGATACGCCAAAGATGGTGGACACAGCTACCTCGCCTCATTCGCCGGCTACTTCCCCGCCAACGAACCCCTATACTCCGTCGTCGTGATGGTCTACGGACCAAGCAACAACGTCTACTACGGCAATGTCGTGGCAGGCAACGTCGTCAAAGCCATAGCCGACCGTGTATACGCCGCCGAGTTCCGCAAGGGCTCAGGCAAAATCAAACCACAAGTCCCCTCTTCCGACCTCATGCCATACAGCAAAGGCGGATGGGCTCCCGACCTCGTCAAGTCGCTCTCCGAACTTAAGATCCCCAACACGGTATCCTCCACAGCCTCCGACTGGGTATCGGCCACAGCCAATAAGAACGGCGTCACCATACGCCCCAGCTTCTACACCGACGGCATAGTGCCAAGTGTCATAGGCATGGGTGCCTCCGATGCCGTATGCCTACTGGAGCAAAAAGGACTGATGGTCTCGGTAGAAGGCGTCGGCCGTGTCGTATCACAAAGCCTTGCCCAAGGCTCGAGGTTCAACAAGGGCGCAACTATTACCCTGACCCTCGACAATTAGACTCGAACAAACATTCATATTCCCAACTATGAAGCTTAAAGATATTATCTCTGGCGCCAACCTCAAGGAGGTCACTCTCCATGGCCCAGCAGAGCAAGAGGTCTCTTCCATCACCCTCGACAGCCGCAAGGCTACCGCAGGCTCACTATTCGTGGCACAAAAGGGCGAGAAGGTCGACGGCCACACCTTCATACCCAAGGCCATAGAGGGCGGCTGCCGCGCCATAGCCTGCGAGGTCATGCCCGACAGCATACCCGACGACTGCACCATAATCCTCGTCCCCGACACGCACCAGGCTCTCGGCCGCCTCGCCTCATCGTTCTACGGCAACCCGTCGCACAGCCTGAAGCTCGTAGGCGTAACCGGCACCAACGGCAAGACAACCATCGCCACGCTCCTATACCGCCTAATGACAGCCCTCGGCCATAAGAGTGGACTGTTCTCAACCGTCGCCAACTACGTCGGCACAGAGCGCACCACAGCCATGCAAACCACCCCCGATGCCATAACCCTCCAGAAGACAATGAGAAGGATGGTAGACGAGGGTTGCGAGTACTGCTTTATGGAGGTCAGCTCACACAGCGTCGTGCAGAAGCGCATCGAGGGGCTCGACTTCGACGGTGGCATATTCACCAATATCACCCACGACCACCTCGATTTCCATAAGACTTTCGCCAACTACATCGAGGCAAAGAAGGGTTTCTTCGATAGCCTGAAGAAGGACGCCTTCGCCCTGACCAATATAGACGACAAGAACGGGGCACGCATGCTCCAAAACACAGCCGCCTCTCGCAAGACATATTCCCTCCAGACAATAGCCGACTTCCGCTCCCGTGTTGTCGAGGACAGCATGGACGGCATGCTCATACGCTTTGACGACCGTGAAGACGCTTTCATGCAATTCGTAGGCCGTTTTAACGCCTACAACCTCACCGCCATATACGGCGCAGCTTGTCTACTGGGCTTCGACCCGCACCGGGTTCTCGTAGCCCTAAGCGGCCTCAAACCCGTCGACGGCCGCTTCCAAACCGTGAAACTCACCTCAGGTGCCACAGCCATCGTAGACTACGCCCACACTCCCGACGCCCTGCTCAACGTGCTGACCACCTTGCACGAGGTGCGCCGCGAGGGACAAGCTATAATCTGCGTCGTAGGATGCGGCGGCGACCGCGACAAGACCAAGCGTCCCGAGATGGCACAAGAAGCCGTCAAAGATGCCGACAAGGTAATCCTGACAAGCGACAACCCACGCACAGAAGACCCGCTCGCCATCCTCGACGACATGAAAGCCGGACTGTCTCCCGACCAGCTAACACAAACCCTCACCATACCCGACCGACATGAGGCCATAAAGACCGCCGCCGCCATAGCCAAGAAGGGCGACATCATCCTCGTGGCAGGCAAGGGCCATGAGGACTATCAAGAGATTAACGGCGTGAAACATCACTTTAGCGACCTCGAAGAGCTACAAAACCTATAACCACTCACTTCACAAACAATGCTCTACTACATCTTCCATATCCTCGACGAGGTCGGCATGAAGGGCGCAAGCCTCTTCCAATACATCTCGTTCCGCGCCTCCCTCGCCCTGATAATTTCTCTCGTCTTCGCCACCATCATCGGCCGACGTATCATCAACATCCTCCAGCGTCAGCAGATTGGCGAGACGGTGCGCGACCTGGGCCTCGAAGGTCAACTTCAGAAAAAAGGCACACCCACCATGGGCGGCATCATAATCCTGCTCTCCATACTCGTGCCTGTCCTTCTGCTATGCCGTCTCGACAACGTCTACGTCATCCTGATGATTGTCACCACGATATGGCTCGGTGTCATAGGTTTCATCGACGACTACATCAAGGTGTTCCGCAAGAACAAGGAGGGCATGCCCGGCCGTGCCAAGATTGTAGGGCAAGTGGGTCTCGGCATAATCGTGGCAGCCACTCTCTACTTCAACGACGACGTGGTAATCCGCACCGGCACAACGCCCATAGCGCAAGACAGCACCATAGAGCAAGTTGACTCGGCAACTCCCGTCATCACAGAGCAGCACATCACCAAAGCCCCCATCACCACCATCCCGTTCATCAAAAACCACGAGTTCGACTACCGCTGGCTCGCCTCATGGGCTGGCGAGTATTCCGATGCCATAGGTTGGGTCATTTTCGCCCTCATCGTGATATTCATCATCACAGCCGTAAGCAATGGCGCCAACCTCACCGACGGCCTTGACGGCTTGGCGGCTGGCACTTCCTCCATCATAGGCGCAGCCCTCATGGTGTTCGCCTACGTGTCCAGCCACTACGCCTTCGCAGGCTACCTCAACATCATGTTCGTGCCTAACTCTGCCGAACTTGTGGTCTTCATGGCGGCTTTCGTTGGCGCAACAATTGGCTTCCTGTGGTATAACGCCTACCCCGCCCAAGTGTTCATGGGCGATACAGGTTCGCTCATGATAGGCGGCATCATAGCCGTATTCGCCATTCTTGTGCATGTGGAGTTGCTCATACCCGTGCTTTGCGGCATATTCGTCGTCGAGAACGTGTCGGTCATAATGCAAGTAAGCTACTTCAAATACACAAAGAAGAAATATGGCGCAGGTCGCAGGATCTTCCTCATGACGCCTTTGCATCATCATTTTCAGAAGAAGGGCATACCCGAGCCTAAAATCGTCTCCCGCTTTTGGCTCGTGGGCATAGTCCTCGCAATTATTACCATCGTGACGCTCAAAATCAGATAATTATCATGGAGAAACTGGTTGTACTTGGAGGCGGAGAGAGTGGCGTAGGTGCCGCTATTCTCGGCAAGGTTAAAGGCTTTGAGGTGCTCGTGTCAGACAGCGGCACGCTCAAGCAGAACTACCGTGACGAGCTCAAAGCCGAGTCTATTGAGTTCGAGGAGGGCGGGCACACAGAGTCACGCGTCATGGCCGCCACACTTGTAGTGAAGAGCCCCGGCATTCCCGAGACCGCACCCCTCGTTGTCAAGCTACACAAGCAAGGCACGCCCGTCATATCCGAGATAGAGTTCGCAGGCCGATACAGCAAGGCCAAGTTCATCGGCATAACAGGTGCCAACGGCAAAACCACCACTACCCTACTCACACACCACATCCTAACCACAGCAGGCTTCAACGCCTCCCTGGCTGGCAATGTGGGCTTCAGCATGGCACGTCAAGTGGCACGTGGCAATGAACCCGACTGGTACGTCATAGAGCTTAGCAGCTTCCAACTCGACGACATGTACGACTTCCGCTGCGATATAGCCGTGCTATGCAACATCACGCCCGACCATTTGGACCGCTACGACCATGACTTCGGCAACTATGCCCGCGCCAAATACCGCATAACCCAGAATATGGGACCTGAGCAGCAGTTCATCTACAACGCCGACGACAAGGGCACTCTCGCCTACTTCAACAACCCCGCCGCGGCATCATTCCCAGTATCAACCATAGGACGCTCCGACTGTGTCAATGCCTATCAGGACACCATACAGATAGCCGTAGCGCAACGCCCATTCTACTTCAACGTGGACGAACTGCCCATCAAGGGTCTCCACAACATATACAACTCGATGATGGCCATGACCGCCGCCCTGCTCGCCGGCGCAGAACCGCAGAAGGTGGCAGAGGGCATGCGCACATTCCGCAACGCCCCACACCGCCTCGAGTTGGTGCGCACCCTCGACGGCGTGGACTACATAAACGACTCTAAGGCCACTAACGTCGATGCCGCATGGTACGCCCTCGACGCTCAGACACGCCCTGTCGTATGGATAGCAGGCGGCAAGGACAAGGGCAACGATTATAGCGTGCTCTTCGACCTGTGCCGTGCCAAGGTCAAAGCACTAATATGCCTGGGCAAGGACAATCAGAAGCTGCTCGACAACTTCAAGGGCGTCATTCCTACCATAGTCGACACGCACTCACTCGCCGACTGTGTGGCAGCGTGCCATGACTTGGCCAAGGCTGGCGATGTGGTGCTTCTCTCGCCATGCTGCGCCAGCTTCGACCTCTTCACAAGCTACGAGAACCGTGGCGACCTGTTCCGCCAGGAAGTATTGAACATCAAGTAAGCAACTCCTCACGACCATGAATTTCGTAGCACAACTCTTCAAGAGGGCGTTCCGTGGCGATAAGTATATGATTACCGCCATACTCTTCCTCATGGTCGTCTCAATCCTCGCGGTATACAGTTCAGCGAGTGTCCTTGCCTATCAGAAGTGGGGAGGCGACGTGGGGCGTGTGCTCTTTCGCCACTGCGTCATGCTCGTGGGCGGCATCGTGATAATGTGCTTCACGAGTCGCATAAAGCCCGGCATCTGGAGCGGCTTGGCATGGCCATTATTGATACTTGCCCTGACGTTGCAAGTGCTCACGCTCGTGGCAGGCACAAGCATCAACGGCTCATCACGTTGGTTGACCGTGGCAGGCTTCCAGTTTCAGCCGTCAGAGATATCAAAGGTCGCCCTTATGGTCTTTGTGGCCAAACAGTTGTCAGTCAACGCCACCAACAAGGGGCGCGCCTTCTGGATGATATTCATCGCCACGGGTGCTGTATGCTCTCTGATATTGCTTGAGAACCTCTCAACGTGCGTACTTATAGCCTTCTCCGTATGGGTCGTCATGTTTGTGGCTCGTGTGCCGTTCATGTATCTTGGCGGCTCGGCGGCTGTGATAGGTTGCCTCGTGGCGTTGCTCATCTATTTCGCCCCACAGCTTTCGGGTGTCAGCCATGCCTTCGACCGTGCGCTGACGTGGCGTGCGCGTGTTGAACGTTTCATCTCAGACGACGATAGCCGTAGTGAGGCCGCAGCGGGCAACTATCAGGCGGAGCAGGCCAAGATAGCAGTCAGCACAGGTGGCATAATCTTTGGCAAAGGCCCCGGCAACAGCTACATGAAGAACTTCCTGCCTATGGCCTTCTCCGACTTCATATTCTCAATCATCATCGAGGAGTATGGCATATTTCCAGGGTGCATAGCCATTCTATTGGCATATCTTGTGATTATGGCCCGGGCAGTCTATGTGGCGCGCCACACACGAGTGCCATTCCGCATATTCCTTGTCTTCGGGCTTGGGTTCATGTTCACAATGCAAGCGTTGGTCAACATGGCCGTCGGCGTGAGCCTGATACCCGTGACCGGACAGACATTGCCATTGGTCAGCATGGGCGGGTCGTCAATATTCGTAATGGGCATGGTGTATGGCATCATGCTGTCAATAAGCTCACGCATGGAGGAGACATCCACTGCCAAACAGGCACAACTAACTGAAAGTTAAACCGAAACTCTATAATATACCATGAAAGTGATAATTTGCGGTGGCGGCACTGGTGGACATATCTTCCCCGCCATATCTATTGCAAACGCAGTCCGCAAAGCCGACCCGCAGGCGGAGATTCTCTTCGTCGGCGCACTTGGCAAGATGGAGATGGAGAAAGTGCCACAGGCTGGCTACGAGATAGTAGGTCTGCCAGTGGCGGGATTCCATCGTGCACTCACGCTTCGCAATGTGGGTCGCAATCTTCTATTCCCTTTCAAACTAATCAGCAGTCTCTATAAGGCATCATCCATCATAAAGAAGTTCAAGCCCGATGTGGCTGTGGGCGTAGGCGGCTATGCGAGTGGACCTGTGGTCTATCTTGCCGCACGCCGCAAAGTGCCTTGCCTCATACAAGAGCAGAACTCATTCCCAGGTGTCACAAACCGTATACTTGCACCCCGTGTTGAGAAAGTGTGCGTGGCATACCCCAACATGGAGAGGTTTTTCCCAAAAGAAAAAATCATCCTCACGGGCAACCCAGTGCGTCAGTCTCTTCTATCGGTGGTGACACGCGAGGAGGCGGCTAAGACCTTCGGCCTCGACCCCAATAGACCCGTCATACTCGTGATTGGCGGCAGCCTTGGCGCACGCTCGATAAACAACGGTGTGATGAGCTCACTCAGCGACTTGCAGAATGGCGTACAGTTACTTTGGCAGACAGGCTCTTTCTACTACGACAACATCAAGGCCAACCTCGATGCCAACCCCCATGCCGATGTCAAGGCTATGGCCTTCATACGCCAGATGGACATGGCCTACGCCCTTGCGGATATCGTCGTCTCACGAGCCGGCGCAAGCTCCATATCCGAACTCGCACTGCTGGGCAAACCCGCCATACTTGTGCCTTCTCCCAATGTCAGCGAGGACCATCAGACGAAGAACGCCCTTGCGCTCGAGAATCAAGGCGCGGCAATCATGGTGGCCGACTCTAAGACCGACACCCTCATCAAGACAGCGCAAGAGGCACTTAGCGACTCCACACGCCTCACTACACTCGGTGACAACATCACCACCTTCGCACGCCCTAACGCGGCAGACGACATAGCACGCGAAGTCATAGCCCTCGCCCAACATAAACAATAACCCGCCATGGACGACACCAAGAGCAAAAGAGTATATTTTGTAGGCATTGGCGGCATAGGCATGAGCGCCATAGCACGCCACTATAACCTCATGGGAGCTAAGGTGGCAGGATATGACCGCACGCCGTCAGACATAACACATGCGCTTGAGGCCGAGGGCATCAACGTGACGTACTCAGACGATGCTGAGACCATACCCGAAGCGTTCCGCAACCCAAAGGAGACTCTCGTGGTGCTGACCCCCGCCATACCACACGACAGCCAGATATGGGCATACTTCCGCAATGAAGGCTTCCGTATCGTCAAAAGGTCAGTAGCCCTTGGTGAGTTGACCGACGCCTACAAGACGTACTGCGTGGCAGGCACACACGGCAAGACCACCACATCAACCCTTGCGGCACATATATTGCGGCACTCACACGTGGGATGCTCAGCCTTCCTCGGGGGAATATCCGTCAACTACGACACGAACTATTGGGCCAACCCTAACTCGGAAGCAGTAGTGACAGAGGCTGACGAGTTTGACCGTTCATTCCTTCAACTACACCCCACGGGGGCAGTCATAACCGCCATGGATGCCGACCATTTGGACATCTATGGCACTCATGCGGAGGTGATACGTGCGTTCCTTGACTTCGCATCGCAAGTACGCCCCGGCGGCACACTTATCATCAAGAAGGGGCTGCCCGTTGGTGGCGAGGACGTGGCAGAGGGTGTCAAGATAGTGACATACGCCATGCTCGACCCCCTTGCCGACTATTACGCTGAGAATGTGCACATTGACGAGTCACGCTATGTGTTTGACATACATACACCCCATGGCATAATAACCGACGTACGTCTTGGCGTGCCTGCGATACACAATGTGGAGAATTGCGTGGCAGCTGCCGCCCTTGCACTATCGGCGGGAGCCACATTTGAGGAGATAGCCAAGGCCTGTGCCACGTTCAGGGGTGACAAGCGCCGATTTGAGCTGATGTTAGAGACACCCCATGCTGTGGTTGTGGACGACTATGCGCACCACCCGCAAGAGATTCTCACTACTCTCCGTTCGGCAAGGGCGTTGTATCCCGGCAGGAAATTGACTGTGGCGTTTCAGCCTCACCTATACACGCGCACTCGTGATTTGGCAGACGACTTTGCCGCGGCTTTGAGCCTCGCCGACCGTGTGTGGCTCATACCTATCTATCCAGCGCGAGAAGAGCCTATACCCGGGGTATCGTCAGCCATGTTGCTCAACAAAATGAAGGAGGGCGTAGGCAGACTATCAAGCAAGGAGGAATTAGCGGAAAATATTGTCAGTGAGGAGTTTGACGTAGTGATAATCATGGGCGCAGGCAATATAGCCGACCTTGTGCCAGCAGTGGTATCGAAGGTCAAGGAGACGCTTGCGTGAAATGCTTTGACTATATTTGTTGGAAACCGAGTAGTAGCCAATGACGACAAAAGGGACACATAGAGTGGTCAGATGGTTCAACTTCGCCAAGTTGACCGGGTGGGTGCTTATGCTCGCCTACTTCCCTGTGTCGTTCTTCTTCGTGTCGCATGCCAAGTCAGAGATACGTTGCCAAGCGATAAAGCCCGATGTGCATTCTGATGGCGACAATGTGCTCATCACGAGTAGCGACCTCCTGAATATCGTGAAAAGCAAGCACCCCGAGATGGTTGGCACATTGCTGGCAGACATTGACTACGCTACACTTGAGAAAGAGGTGGAGTCGTTGCCTGCCGTGCGGCGATGCGAGGCATACCCAACGGTTGGTGGCTCGATACACGTCAACATATACCAGCGGCATCCGATAATGCGGGTGTTTGCCGGCGGAGGGTCATACTATATGGATGAGGAGGGGTATAAGGTCACTGCCACTCGTGCAATGCGGTCGCATACGCTTGTGGTGAATGGGCACGTCAACTCGATGCTGTCGCACGAAGACCTCATCGCCTTGTGCCACTACATCAATGATGACCCGTTTTGGAAAGCCATGATAGAGCAAGTGTACGTCACGCGGCGACACGAGTTCGTCTTAGTGCCACGTGTGGGCAATCACATAGTGGAGTTCGGGGGAATAGAGGACATGAAGCGCAAGTTCAACGACCTGAGCATACTCTACAGGTCGGGTTGGGACAAGCGCGAATGGAACGTCTACAAGAAAGTGAGTCTGAAATATTCAGGACAAATCGTCTGCACACGCAGGTGATAGGCCTATCTAAATGTTATATACATGCAAACGGAAAATTACATTATCGCCATTGACCTCGGCACATATCAGTCGCGCATTGTGGCTGGCTATCCTGACGAGACCAGGCCTTACGGTCTTAACATCGTCTATGCCGAATCCCAACGCTCCCAGGGGATTAAGAGGGGTGCTGTATATAATAAAGAGGATGCCAACAAGGTGGTGCGCAACCTTATCACTGGGGCAGAGAAAAAGGTCAATGTAGGCTCAAAACGTAAGACGTCCGCCGCCACGCAACCACAGCGCACGGTGTGCGTCAACATAGGTGGTTATAACTTCTTGACAACGATTATCGGCGAGAAGATAGACCTGAACGACCAAAAGGTGACGCAAGGCACGTTGAAACTGATAGAGGATAAAGCAAGGAGCAACCAGCAGCAGTACTCGGAAGAGGATAGCGTGACACGACTTGTGTCGCTGGGCTACTCAATAGACAATGAGCCATTTACTGATGACGTTATTGGGCGGTCGGGAAGTATGTTTGAAGCGCGCTTTTTGTGTTTCAAGAGTAAGCGCAAGACTTTGGAACTCATCAACTCAGCCTTTCCACCCAACTCTCAACCAAAGATATATTACACATCGACCTTTGCCAGGGCGGCCGTTGAGTTGCAGCCGACATTGAAACGTGATGGTGTCGTGTTTGTCGACCTTGGCAGCGGTTCTACGGGGGTAGCGGTATTTCATCGTGACGCATTGCGCTATGAGGTAGAGATACCAATAGGGTCGGACACGATAACGAATGACATTGCCTCGGCGCTGAGCATCACGACGAGCAATGCCGAGTTCGTCAAGCAACGCTTAGGCATCATAGACGATGCTATGTCGCGTAGGGATTTCGAGGTAGAGATGCCCGACGACAACAAGATAACCTTTGACGGTTCGTTTTACAACTTCGTGGTAAAGGCCCGTGTGGAGGAATTGACGGCCTACATCGTCACTGCCATTGGCGAGGCGGTGAAGAGGGGCTGCCGTAAGCAGGATTTGCGCATAGTCCTCACAGGCGGTGGCGCTCAACTGAAGAACATTGGGACCATCATCAAGGAGAAAACTGAAATGGAGGTGGTGGAGGTGCAGCGTCCAGAGATTGCACCCGACATTGACTCGGTGTCGTTTGCGGCGGCTGTGGGTATGGCATCGATGACGGCGAGGGCATTGTTGTCAGAAATCCATACGAGCCAACTGCCCATTGACGAACCTCAGACTGCTGACAATGAGCCAGAGCAACCCGCAGAGGAGCCAATGGCAGAGGAAGAGACGGTAACAACTAAAACAAAGACGAAGAAGAGGCATTGGTATGACCCTCTAAGGGGTTTTGCTGCCGATTTGTTTAACGACGATAAATAGCACTTATCAACTACATGACTATGGAAAACTACGAGAACGGCATACACGACAACTTCGTTGTTCCACAGGAGGGCGAGAAGTCGGAGATAATCAAGATAATAGGCGTGGGCGGTGCTGGCAGCAATGCTGTCAACAACATGGTCAACATGGATGTGCGTGGCGTGAACCTTGTGGTTTGCAACACGGATTTACAGGCGTTGAACAACAGCCCGGTGCACCGTAAAATACAGCTGGGCAAGATGCTGACGTGCGGTCTCGGCGCAGGCAACAACCCGTCGCAAGGACGTGATAGCGCAATAGAGGCCATGGACGACATTCAGGCCGTGCTGGAGGACAACACCAAGATGGTGTTCGTAACGGCGGGCATGGGTGGCGGCACCGGCACAGGCGCGGCACCAGTGATAGCCAAGAAGGCGAAGGATATGGGCCTTTTGACGATAGGCATTGTCAACATACCCTACGGCTGTGAGGGCAAACCTCGATTGCGTCAGGCGATAAAAGGCGCGAAAGAGATGAGCGAGTGCGTGGACTCACTTCTTGTGGTGAACACGGACAGGGTGTTGGAGATGTGCGGTGAGTCAGGAGATCTGCCGCTCGTGGAGACATTCAACCGATGCGACAAGGTGATGAGCGATGCCGCACGTGCGATAGCCGAAATGATACAGAAGCATAACAGGATCAACATTGACTTTGCGGATGTGCAGACGGCCATGTCAGACAGCGGTTGCGCACTTATGGGCATTGCCGAGGCGAGCGGCGAGGACAGGGCAAAGGAGGCCATAGAGAAGGCATTAGACTCGCCTCTGCTGAACAACAACGACATCACGGGGGCTAAATATGTGCTTGTGAATATCACGACTAAGTCAGAGAGCGACCTCAAGACATCGGAGTTCAAAGCTATCACGACGATAGCATACGAGCGGGCGGGCGGCGAGCATAACGATTTGTGCCAGGTGATATATGGCGCAGGTTCGGATGAGACACTCGAGGAGGGTATGATCCGCGTGGTGGTGGTGGCCACAGGATTCACTTCCGACTGTTTTGAGCCAGTGAAGAAGATGGATGTCGTGACCATCAAGAAGGGCGAAGAAAAAGCCTCGACGGCGGGAACGGACGATGAGCCACCGACTGTGGTAGAGTTTCATAACCCTGAGATGGTGGCGACGGACAAGATCATCAACGACATCTATGGTAGTGGTTCGGGCGTCAAGCGAATCTACAACACCTCAAGTCTTGCCGATGCCACGAGCATACCCCTCGACAAGCTGACCGAAGAGGAGTTGCTGAACATTGAGCAACACCCGGCATACATGAGGCGTGCCAGCAGTGCGAGATAATAATGTAAAACACAAACAGATATGACATTCATTGAAAAGATCACCGACGACATCAAGTCGGCCATGAAGGCTCACGACCATACTCGCCTGGAGGCGGTGCGTGGGATAAAGAAGGAGTTGCTTGAGGCTATGACAGCCAAGGGCGCGAGTGGTGAGTTGGCAGACGCTGACGTGTTCAAGATATTGCAGAAGATGGTGAAGCAGCGCAGGGAGTCGGCCCAGATTTACATAGATCAGAACCGTGCCGACCTTGCCGAGACGGAGACTGCCCAGGCAGACATCATCGCATCGTATCTGCCTGCCACGATGACGGCAGAGGAACTTGAAGCTGCCGTGTCGGCCATCATAACAAAGGTAGGTGCCACTTCGCCCAAGGATATGGGCAAGGTGATGGGCACAGCCTCGAAGGAGCTTGCCGGCAAGGCTGAAGGCAAGGCCATCTCAGACTGCGTCAAGAAGCTGCTTGCGGCTATGGCATAAGGCATAAGAGATTACCAAACACACACGACGAGCCGCCTCGGGACATGTGCCTGGGGCGGCATTTTCTATTCTATGAAGTCATTGAGATTGCGGAGTGTGTTGTGAGTCTTGAAGGCTATGAGGTGGTCGTAGGTGTCGCCCGGCCGTCGTGCGTAGATGGCAATGTGGTAGTCGTTTTCGGTCAGTCCGTAGCAGCCTTCGGAGTCTGTCATTTGCGGTGCATCGTGTCGGGCGGATTTAGGTCGTGCCACATAGAGGTAGTTGTGTAGACCTTGTTTGACGAGTTGCTGACCGATGAGTTGTTGACCGTTGGGTGTGAGTTTGTTGGCGGGAGTCGGTAACCATCCTGTGGCATCGCCTATGACGAAGAAGTCGTGCGATTGGAGTAATGAGGGGTCGTCAGGGGTGAAGGAGAAATGTGCCATGGCATAGTCGGCTACGATGTCGGGGTCATCGTCTCGTCGGTCGCGAGACTCGATCCATTGTCCGCCGTTGAAGTCCTCACGATAGCTGTAAGCACGGTCGGGGCGGTCGGGTGCCATTTCGTAGTGGTAGATATCGCCTATAAAGTCGATTTTGGAGTCGCTAATGCCAAGCAGTCGGATGCTTCGGGTGTCGAGCCATCGCCATTCTCGTCCGCCGCAAAAGGAGAATTCGGGTAGTTGCTGGTAGGTGATGTCGTCAGGTCGGACGAATGTCGGGGCCTCGGCATGCCGGATGTCGTCAAGTCGTTTGTTTTGCCATACGGAGACGTGAAGTTCGGTCTCGGGTCGTGTCAGACCATGGTTGGGCCATCGTATAGCGAGGCTGACATGTTGGTCGGCTTCACCTTTGTCCACGTTGACGCTTAGCCCACATTTATCTTCGGTCAGCCAAAGGGGTTCGGAAAGTATCAGGTGGTCGTCGGTGGCGTCGTGTATTTCGACCATATAGTTGCCCGAGGCAGTCAGGGGAGAGGTGTCAATGGTCATGGAGTAGTGAATGTAGGGCATAGTGGTGTTGAAGGAGAGTTGTGCACGTTCCGCGGCGTAGACTTTGTTGAGGCCTTGCACAAATTCCATCTCCATGAGTTCGGAGGGTTGCCAATCGGCGTCGTAATGGGAGAAGGAGTAGTAGAGGGATTCTTGGTCAGCGTCTAAGATGTCGAAGTTGAGGGTCAGTTGCTCGTTTCCATCAAGTTTGCATACCACGCATGCGGGGATTCGGGAGTCACGTCGGTCGTCAAGGCCGTCGTGTCGGAGTTCTACGCTTCGGACGCCTGAGGCTCGGTAGGGAGTCGGTTGGGCGTAGGAAGTCATGGTGCAGAGCAGGCATGCGAGGGTTATGGGGAGGATTGATGTTTTCATGGCATGAAATGATTTACGCGAATATAGCAGATATGGGAGTATTTGGGGCTCTCGGATTGAGCAGTTATATTAATCCTAAAAATCACTAAATATCTCGCAATTAAGCGTAATAATCACTTTCTTTGCAACAGCAAAAACCGTGGCCTTGCGCCACCTAAAACAAAGCCAAAGAAACTCAAACAACACAGCTGGTCTTGCCGCCAGCGTTCACAAAATACAAACTTTACACACACAATGTCTGACGTAATAAAACTCAGGAAAGGTCTCGACATACCACTAAAAGGCAAAGCCGAAACAGTGTATGCCCAAGCCGCCGAGCCCGAACTTTACGCCATCAAACCTACCGACTTCTTTGGGTTGAAGCCAAAGATGGCGGTGAAGGAAGGCGACAACGTACAGGCCGGAGACACGCTCTTCTTTGACAAGCAGCAACCCGACGTCAAATTCACCTCGCCCGTGACTGGCACAGTCAACGCCATCGTGCGTGGCGAGCGTCGAGCAATCCTCGCTGTTGTTATCAAGTCATCGTCCGCGCCGCAGCCTGTCGAAGTAGGCAAGCTCGACATCAGCACGGCCTCACGTGATGAAATCATCAAGAAGCTCCTTGAGACAGGCGCATGGACCTACTTCCGTCAGCGTCCGTATAACATCATCGCCGACCCTACGGCTTCGCACAAGGCCATCTTCATCTCGACTTTCGACACTGCCCCCCTGGCTCCCGACTACGACCACATCATCCGTGGCAACGAGGAGGATTTCCAGGCTGGCGTATCAGTTCTCGCCAAGATAGCTCCCGTATTCATCGGTGCCCGCTCCAATGGCGCATCTAAGGCCTTCACTCAGGCTAAGGATGCCAAGGTGACCTTGTTCCAGGGCAAGCATCCTGCTGGTTGCGTAGGCGTGCAAATCAACCACGTCAACCCAATTAACGCAGGCGACAAGGTGCTGACCATCCAGCCACAGGAGGTCGTAGCAATCGGCAAGATATTCGCACAAGGCAAACTCGACTTCTCGCGCGTCATAGTGCTTGACGGCTCACAGGTCAAAAAGCCCGCATATTACCGCACCACATTGGGCGCACAGCTTAAGAACATCCTTGAGTCGAACGCCGACACCGAGGGTGCACGCATCATCTCGGGCAATGTCCTCACTGGCACGCAGATTCAGGCTGACGGATTCCTTGGCTATTACGACAGTCAGGTAACCGTTATCCCAGAAGGCGACAATCCTGAGGCATTTGGTTGGATCAACCCCGGCCTCAACAAGTTCTCTGCCAGCCGCACCCTCCTCTCATGGTTCCTCCCGAAGAAGGAGTACGCACTCGACACCAATACGCATGGTGAGCCACGTGCCATCGTGGTATCGGGTGAGATGGAGAACGTGTTCCCCATGGACATCTATCCAGAGCACCTCATCAAGGCGATTCTTGCACAGGACATCGACAAGATGATAAACCTGGGCATCTACGAAGTCGTCGAGGAGGATATGGCGCTCTGCGAGTTCGTCTCCACGTCGAAGCTCCCGGTGCAGAAGATACTCCGCAACGGTCTCAACCTCATGATTCAAGAAGTAGGCTAACCTCGGTCACGCCAAGTGACACAAATACAACGAAAATTGAAAGCCTTAAGAAATTACTTAGATAGCGTAAAGCCCAACTTCCAGAAGGGCGGCAAATACGAGAAGCTCCAATCTACTTTCGAGGCATTCGAAAGCTTCCTCTTTGCCCCTGGCACCACCAATCAGGGGGGTGTCCACGTACGCGACGGAGTTGACCTGAAGCGTGTCATCTCCATGGTGATCCTTGCCCTTATTCCCGCCACAATCTTTGGCATCTGGAACTCGGGCTATCAGTATTACAACCTTCTCGGCCAGCAAGCCTCCACACTCGACTGCTTCCTCCATGGACTTTACATCTTCTTGCCCATGGTCGTCGTGTCGTATGTAGTGGGTCTTGCCATTGAGTTTGCCACGGCGCAGATACGCCATGAGCAAGTCAATGAGGGTTTCCTTGCCACTGGTCTCCTTATTCCCCTTGTACTTCCCGCGGGTGTGCCCCTGTGGATGGTTGCCGTGGCTACCGCCTTCTCTGTCATCTTTGCCAAGGAGGTGTTTGGTGGCACGGGCATGAACATCTGGAACCCTGCGCTCATAGCACGTGCGTTCCTCTTCTTCGCCTATCCGTCGAAGATGTCGGGCGACGCAGTGTGGTACTACGGCGATGGCATTGACGGCATGACTGGCGCAACTGCGCTGTCCGATGCTGCCAATGGTGTCTACACCCCGTTCCTTGACGCGTTCCTCGGTGCTATACCTGGTTCTATCGGCGAGACCTCATCACTCTGCATAATCATTGGCGGCCTCTTCCTGCTCCTCACTGGCGTGGCAAGTTGGAAGGTTATGCTTTCCGTCTTTGTGGGTGGCGCACTCACGGCCTTCTGCTTCAACGAGTTTGGCCCTGAGACGGGCATCGCACAGTTGCCATGGTACGACCACCTCGTCTATGGCGGCTTCTGCTTCGGCGCAGTCTTCATGGCTACCGACCCTGTAACGTCGAGCCGCACAGAGCTTGGCAAATTCATCTACGGTTTCCTGATTGGCTTCATGGCGATTGTGGTGCGCGTGCTGAACCCTGGCTACCCCGAGGGCATGATGCTCGCCATCCTGTTCATGAACACCATGGCACCGCTCATCGACTACTGCATTGTCGAGTCGAACGTCAGCCGTAGGAAGAAACGCGCAATAGCAAAATAACATACAGACGAAAATGGCAAACGAACAAAAGAAAGGCTTGTCTACCAACAGCAACGCCTACACACTCATATACTCCGCCGTCCTCGTCATCATCGTGGCATTCCTGCTCTCGTTCGTGGCAAGCACATTGCGCGAGCGTCAGGAGGCTAACGAGAAGAACGACAAGAAATCGCAGATTCTTGCGGCTATCAACGTCAAGGACGCTGAGAACGTCGAGGCCAACTTCGCCAAATACGTCAAGCCCGTGGTGGTTGACGCTCAGGGCAATGCCGTAGAGGGCAAGGATGGTTTCGAGATTGACTTCAACAAGGCAGCCGATGCTGACAACCTGCCAGTATACATCTGCAACGTTGAGGGTCAGACCAAGTACGTCATTCCCGTCAAGGGTAATGGCCTGTGGGGTCCCATCTGGGGCTATGTGGGCTTGAATGACGACAAGAGCACGGTCTGCGGCATCTACTTCAACCATGAGGGTGAGACCCCGGGTTTGGGTGCCGAGATATCGACAGAGGGCTTCCAAGCGCCATTCATTGGCAAGCACATCAAGAATGCCGAGGGTCAGGTAGTCTCCATAGCCGTCCTGAAGAAGGGTCTCAAGGCTGAAGAGGGACAGGATCAGGTTGATGCCATCTCGGGTGGCACAATCACCTCGAACGGCGTGAATGACATGCTTAAGAACAGCCTCAAAAACTACGACCAATTCCTAACCAAGTAAACAGGAGGTAAAAGAAATGAGCGAACTCTTTTCTAAGAAGAATACTGAGGCCTTCACACTTCCATTGGCCAAAGACAACCCTGTGACTGTCCAGGTGCTCGGCATTTGCTCGGCGCTTGCCGTAACGGCGCAGTTGCAGCCCGCTATCGTGATGGGTCTGTCCGTGACCATCATCGTGGCGTTCTCTAACGTCATCATCTCGCTTATGCGCAAGACTATCCCAATGCGCATACGTATCATCGTGCAGTTGGTGGTTGTGGCCGCTTTGGTGACCATTGTCAACCAGATACTCAAGGCATTCGCATACGACGTGGCTCAGACGCTGTCGGTCTATGTGGGTCTTATCATCACGAACTGTATCCTTATGGGTCGCCTTGAGGCGTTTGCCATGACCAATAAGCCGTGGCCTTCGTTCCTTGATGGTCTGGGCAATGGCTTGGGCTATGCCAAGATACTCGTCATCGTGGCGTTCTTCCGCGAGTTGCTGGGCTCTGGCACGCTCTTCGGGTTCAACATTTTGAACTACGACTGTGTCAAGGAGGCTGGCTACGTGAACAATGGCATGATGCTCATGCCTGCCATGGCTCTTATCGTTGTTGCATGCATCGTATGGTGGCAGCGCGCTCATGACAAAGACCTACAAGAAAAATAAATCCACTCATCGAGAATACTTAAATGGAAAACGCAAGTTTACTTAGCCTGTTCGTCCGCTCGATATTCGTGGACAACATGATTTTCGCGCTGTTCCTTGGCATGTGCTCGTACCTTGCCGTGTCGAAGAGCGTGAAGACCGCCCTTGGTCTTGGCGTGGCCGTGACATTCGTGCTCGTCGTGACCCTTCCTATCAACTACTTGTTGCAGACGAAGGTTTTGGCCAATGGCGCTATTATAGAGGGTGTAGACCTCTCATTCCTCAGCTTCATCTTGTTCATTGCTGTCATCGCAGGCATCACCCAGTTGGTGGAGATGTTCATAGAGAAGTTCAGCCCTGCGTTGTATTCGCAGCTGGGTATCTTCTTGCCCCTTATCGCTGTGAACTGCGCCATCATGGGTGGCTCGTTGTTCATGCAGCAGCGCATAGGTCTTGATGCGGCAGACCCGAAGTTTATCGGCTCGCTCCTTGACGCTGTGATATACGCTCTTGGCTCGGGTCTTGGTTGGCTTGTCGCCATAGTCAGCTTCGCCGCCATACGCGAGAAGATGGCTTATAGCAATGTGCCTGCGGCCTTGAAGGGTCTGGGCATCGCCTTCATCACGGTAGGTCTTATGGCCATGTCGTTCATGTGCTTCTCTGGCCTGAAAATCTAACTTAGAAAAAGAGTTATATAATGGACTACAATTTGATATTGGCGAGCATCGGGGTGTTCCTCGTAATCATCATGTTGCTTGTCATCATCCTGTTGGTGGCTAAGCGTTTTCTCGTCGCCTCAGGACCAGTCAACATTAACATCAACGACAAGGACAACCTCACGGTAGAGTCTGGCAACTCGTTGCTATCGACATTGACATCGAATGGTGTCTTCTTGCCATCGGCATGTGGTGGTAAGGGCTCGTGCGGCCAGTGCAAGTGCCAGGTGCTTGAGGGCGGTGGCGACATACTGCCGTCGGAGAAGGGACACTTCTCGCGTAAGCAGCAGCAGGATCATTGGCGTCTGGGTTGCCAGGTGAAGGTGAAGAACGACCTGAAGGTCAAGGTGCCCGAGTCTGTTCTTGGCGTCAAGGAGTACGAGTGCACAGTCATCTCGAACTCGAACGTCGCCACGTTCATCAAGGAGTTCAAGGTGCAGTTGCCAGAGGGTGCGCACATGGACTTCTTGCCAGGCTCATATTCGCAGATACGTATCCCGAAGTTCGACGCTATACGCTACGCAGACTTCGACAAGGAGCTCATTGGATCTGAGTATTTGCCATCGTGGGAGCGTTTCAAGATGTTCGACCTTGTATGTAAAAACCCCGAGGACACCATCCGCGCATACTCTATGGCCAACTACCCAGCAGAGGGCAATGTCTTCATGCTCACGGTACGTATTGCCACACCACCATTCAAACCCGACCGTAGCGGCTTCATGGATGTGAACCCAGGTATCGCATCGTCGTACATCTTCTCGCTCAAGCCGGGTGACAAGGTTATGATGAGTGGTCCTTATGGTGACTTCCACCCGAACTTCAACTCGAAGAAGGAGATGATATGGGTAGGCGGTGGCGCAGGTATGGCACCACTTCGTGCGCAGATCATGCACATGACGAAGACCCTCCACACGACAGACCGCGAGATGCACTACTTCTATGGCGCACGTGCGCTGAACGAGGTGTTCTACTTGCAGGACTTCTTGGAGATAGAGAAGGAGTATCCGAACTTCCACTTCCACTTGGCATTGGATCGTCCAGATCCCGCAGCCGATGCGGCTGGCGTGAAGTACACCCCAGGCTTTGTGCATAAGGTGATGTACGAGACGTACTTGAAGGATCATGAGGCACCCGAGGATATCGAGTACTACATGTGTGGACCTGGCCCGATGTCGAAGAGCGTCGTGGCTATGCTGACTGACCTCGGTGTTGAGGAGAGCAGCATCATGTATGACAACTTCGGAGGTTAGTCTCTCGGAGGACAATAAATAGTAAGAGGCGCATCCTGTTGAGGGGTGCGCCTCTTATTTTTGTGTGGAAGGGGAGGTGGGGAGGATATTAGTGGGGTTAGAACTCGAAGGCGAGATTCATGTTGAAGGCGGCATGGCCGGAGTTGATGTGTTGTGAGGGGTTGTATGGGTCGTGCGCGCCGAGAGCGGAGCAGCCTATGCCCCAGAGGAGGGAGGTGTGGTGCATGGCGATGCGCAGGCCAATGGTGACACCGCCGTAGAAGGCCACCTTGTGGACGTTGGCTTCGGGGAGTATGCCCACACGGAGCTCGGCGTAGGGGGAGGCGGTGCGTGGGAGGAAGTCGTGTCGGGCGTGGGCGTAGATGGCGCAGGAGGTGTATTCATAGTCGGCGCAATAGTGCTCTTCGTAGGGGGGACGGGTGAAGATGAAGTTGTCGTAGCAATAGCCGTAGTAGTAGTATGGCCATCGGGCGGCGATATCGTCGTCGCAGCAGGTGTAGTGCTCGTATGTCTCGATGCGTCCGAAAGTTATGCCTATGCCTACATTATCTTGGGCGGTGGGTTTCCATCCGGCACGGAGGTCGAGGCCGGCGAGGACGAAGCCGCCACTATTTATAGCGCCGCCGACGGAGAAGGTGAAGGTGTGCGGGCGGAGGCCTTGACGGTTGAGCACTTCGCGGAGGTAGCGTTCACCATCGTCGATGGCGATGGAGTCGATGTCAGCGCCACGGATGGTGAGTTGTTGGCCGTCGGGGAACTGCACACGGGCATCGCCTTGGATGATGGTGGTGACACGTCCGGTGATAGTGCCGTCGACCTTGCTGTATATGACGTCTTGGGCGTGGGTGAGAGTGGTGAGGGCGAAGAGGGCGAATGGGATAGCTGTCTTCATGATTGTGTATGTTAGATGTTGTTTATATATGCGGCAAATATAACCATTATATACAAAGATAGAGGAGGGTGAGGGGTTGGGGGTGAAATAAAAGAGGCGCATCCAGGATGGTGGGTGCGCCTCGCTGTGAGTGTGTGTTGTGGGCTACTGGAGGGCCTGCTGGAGGTCGTTGATGATGTCGTCGACGTGCTCAATGCCTACGGATAGGCGGATGAGGTCGGGGGCGACACCTGCCTCACGTAGCTGCTGGTCGGAGAGCTGACGGTGGGTGTGGCTTGCGGGGTGGAGGACGCAGGTGCGCGCATCGGCCACGTGTGTCACTATGGCGATGAACTTGAGGCGGTCCATGAACTTTATAGCATCCTCGCGGGAGCCTTTAAGGCCGAAGGCTATGACGCCGCAAGAGCCGTTGGGGAGGTATTTCTGCTGGAGGTCGTGGTATTTATCGCCTTCGAGGTCGGGGTAGTTGACCCATGCCACTTCGGGGCGTGCTTTGAGCCACTTGGCTACGGCGAGGGCGTTCTCGCAGTGGCGTTGCATGCGGAGGTGGAGTGTCTCGAGGCCGAGGTTGAGGAGGAAAGAGTTTTGCGGAGCAGGGATGGAGCCGAGGTCACGCATGAGCTGAGAGACGAGCTTCGTGGTGTAGGCTTTTTTGCCGAAGGCTTTGGTGTAGGTGAGGCCGTGGTAGCTCTCGTCGGGGGTGGTCAGGCCTGGGAATTTATCGTGGTATGCTTCCCAGTCGAAGTTGCCGCTGTCGCATACGGCACCGCCTACTTGCGTGGCATGGCCGTCCATGTATTTGGTGGTGGAGTGTGTGACGATGTCGGCGCCCCACTCGAATGGGCGGCAGTTGATGGGGGTGGCGAAGGTGTTGTCGACGATGAGGGGCACGCCATGTTTGTGGGCCATCTTGGCGAAGCGTTCGATGTCGAACACAGCGCAGCCGGGGTTGGATATGGTCTCGCCGAAGAAGAGTTTGGTGTTGGGGCGGAAAGCGGCCTCGATCTTCTCGTCGGGCCATTCGGGGTCGATGAAGGTGCACTCTATGCCGAGTTTCTTCATGGTGACGCCAAAGAGGTTGTAGGTGCCGCCGTAGATGTTGTTGGAAGTGATGAAGTGGTCGCCCGCCTGGCAGATGTTGAACACGGCGTAGAAGTTGGCGGCCTGGCCGGAGGAGGTGAGTACGCATCCTACACCGCCCTCGAGCTCGTTAATCTTGTCGGCTACGGCGTCGTTGGTGGGGTTCTGGAGGCGTGTGTAGAAGTAGCCCGAGGCTTTGAGGTCGAAGAGGTCGGCCATGTCCTCGGAGGAGTCGTATTTGAAGGTAGTGCTCTGGATGATGGGGAGGACGCGGCTCTCGCCATTCTTGGGTTGCCATCCGCCTTGCACGCAGATGGTAGCGGGTTTACGTTTTGTCATTGTGTGTGTATTGTTGAAGGGTTTGGGTGGGGATATGAGGCAAAGGTAGTGAAAAAAAGGGGGATGGTGGGGAGTGGGGTGGCAATGTGGGAAGTTTGGCTATTCTAAATGGGGCGTGTTAGGGAGTGTGATTTGGGATAGCGGTGAGATATATAGGCATTATATGGTTATATTTTCTGAATATTGAGAAATACTTGGTATTGATGTGGGGATTAGTATAACTTTGTGGTGTCAGGAAGAAAGAAAGCAGGACTTCATTTCTGGCGAGGAATAGAATAATAACATATAAAACAGTAAGAATTATGGTACAGAAGAGATTACACTTTGAGACATTGCAGGTGCATGTGGGGCAAGAGGAGGCGGACGTGGCTACGGGGGCGCGGGCGGTGCCTATTTACCAGACGACCTCGTACGTGTTCAGGGACTCGAGGCATGCGGCAGACAGGTTTGGGCTGCGTGACGAGGGTAATATTTATGGGCGGTTGACGAACTCGACGCAGGGTGTGTTTGAGGAGCGGGTGGCGGCGCTGGAGGGGGGCGTGGCGGGTTTGGCTGTGGCGTCGGGGGCGGCGGCTATCACGTATGCGCTGGAGAACATATTGCTGCCTGGGGATCATGTGGTGGCGGCGAATAATTTGTATGGCGGGTCGTATAACCTGATAGTGCACACGTTGGCGTCGAGGGGTGTGGATTATACGATAGTTGATGTGAATGACCTTGAGGCGTTGGAGGGTGCGATAAGGAGGGAGACTAAGGTGGTGTATGCGGAGACGTTTGGCAATCCGAACTCTGACGTGACGGATTTGGATGGCGTGGCGGAGGTGGCTCATAGGCATGGGGTGGTGTTCGTGGTGGACAACACGTTTGGGACGCCTTATTTGATACGTCCTATTGAGCATGGGGCGGATGTGGTGGTGCATTCGGCTACGAAGTTCATTGGGGGTCATGGGTCGAGTTTGGGGGGCGTGATTGTGGATGGTGGCACGTTTGACTGGAAGGGCAATGCGGAGAGGTATCCGACGTTGGGGAAGGCAGACGCGTCGTATCATGGGGCGGTGTTTGCTGACGTGGCTGGTAGGGCGGCGTTTGTGACGAGGATCAGGGCGGTGTTGCTGCGTGACACTGGGGCTACGATATCGCCGTTTAACGCGTTCTTGTTGTTGCAGGGGCTGGAGACGTTGTCGTTGCGGGTGGAGAGGCATGTGTATAATGCGCTACGTGTGGTGGAGTATTTGGCGGGCAATCCGAAGGTGGAGAGGGTGAATCATCCGTCGTTGGCGACGCATAGGGACCATGCGTTGTATGAGAGGTATTATCCGAATGGGGCGGGGTCGATATTCACGTTTGAGATAAGAGGTGGCCGGGAGGCGGCGTGGAAGTTTATTGACTCGCTGAGGATATTCTCGTTGTTGGCGAATGTGGCGGACGTGAAGAGCTTGGCGATACATCCGGCGACGACGACGCATTCGCAGTTGAGCGCGGAGGAGTTGGCGGCGCAGCATATCACGGAGTCGACGGTGAGGTTGTCGATTGGGACGGAGCATGTGGATGACATTATTGAGGATTTGGCGCAGGCGTTTGAGAAGGTATAGTGTGGGGCGTGTGGGATGGTGGAGGCCTCCATCTTCTTGCGGCTTGGGGCCGTGGGAGGGTGGAGGTGGGGTGTGCGGGGGGAGCATTTGTGTCAGTATCGTTTCAGTATATGGGGGTGTGCGTGGAGCAGTTTTGTCAGTATATTGTCAGTATCTTGGAGTATTCTCGTTGAAGTTTTGGAGGATATTGGGGTAATGGCTGGAGGAGGGGTTGGGGAGGGTTGAGGGGGTGGGTGAGGTGTGGTGGGATATGAAACGTGCAAAGGAGGTGGAGGGATTGGTCAAAAGGGTGCGGGTGGGGGCATAGGAAAGGGAAAATGCTTAACTTAGCATCGGTGATGGGGAGAGGGTGCGGGGATGGGTTAAAGATAAAAGGAAAGCGATGGAGCAGATACAGAGGTCAGGAGGCAGGTCGATGCGTCGAAAGACGAAGGAGCCTGACAAGAGGCGTGTGGTGTTGCATAATGACGACATCACGACGTTTGAGTTTGTGATCAGGATGTTGATGGAGATATTCTTTTATGAGGAGGATGAGGCTCGGCGGTTGGCGGATCGTATAGATCGCGAGGGTCGCGGGGTGGCTGGGGTGTATACGAAGGATGTGGCGGAGAGCAAGGCTGAGGCGGGTATAGCTATGGCGAGGGCGGAGAATTTTCCATTACGAATAACAACAGAAGATGTCTAATAATAAGATTGGTGATATGGGTCTGGAGACCCCGATGATGCCTTCGATAGAGTTTCTGGAGGTGTTTAAGGCGACTATGGACTATACGGAGCAGCACCGGTTTCAGTTCATGCTGCCTGAGGTGTTGCTCTTGAAGATGGTGGAGGATGCTGCTATGGGTGCGGCGATGCGCAGGAGTGGCGTTGACGTGGGGAAGATGAAGGCGGAGATAGAGTCGTATTTGGACAAGGTGGAGAAGGTGCCAGGGAAGCGTCAGGTGAAGAGCAAGCCGTCGGTGGGGTTTCAGGCGGTGCTGCATGATATAATGAGTTTCTTGGAGAGGGATCCTGAGCCGTTGAATCCGGTGCATTTGCTGGACGCGTTGTATGAGGTGGACGGGACTGAGGCTCACAGGATATTGCATAAGTATATGAGTGTGGCGAAGTGGGACATGGTGGCGGAGGAGACGTCGAAGGTGTATGATGAGTCGTATCAGGAGCAGGAGCAGATGTTCGGGAAGTATCCGTTGGGGGACATGAGTGGGAATAAGGGGAGGTCGGGCAGGGAGTTTGAGGGGGAGGGTGTGGAAGAGGGAGAGGGTGAGTTTGAGGAGGACAGGGCGTGCGTGAGGATAGACGAGGATAAGGCGTATGATGGTAGTCATTTCTGTGGGCGTGAGGATGACGTGCGTAAGGCTGTCATGACGCTGTTGAAGGGCAGGAGGGGGAATATAGTGTTCGTGGGGGACAGGGGTGTGGGCAAGTCGGCCATGGTGGAGGGGTTGATCAAGTCGTGCAAGGGGGAGTATGCCAAGGGGTCGAGGTATGGGAAGGCCCGGTTCTATAAGTTGAATCCGTCGGCGATAGTTACTGGGGTGTCGTATACGGACGAGATAGAGAACCATGTGCAGGATATTGTGGATGATATTAGCGCGGGTGGTAAGGGAGAGAAGGGGAGTGGGGGTATGGCCGTGTTGTTTGTGGACAATATGGCGGAGCTTATGCCTCAGAATCAGAATGACAATACGCCTGACACGTTGCGGCTGTTGACGTCGCTTGTGGAGGGTGAGGATATACATATCGTGACGACTGCCACGTTTGAGCAGTATAAGCGGCTGTCGCAACATAACCAGTATATTGAGAAGACGTTCACCCGAATAGACTTGGCGGAGCCTAAGATAGACCCTGATTGCAGGGAGATGGTGAAGGCGGTGCATTCGGATATAGCCAAGAGCCATGGGTTGAGCTACTCGTCGACTGTGGCGGACTATGTGGTGGATATGGCTGTGGGGTCGTATAGTAAGGATTGCGCTATGCCGGGTAGGGCGATAGACCTGTTTGACAGTGTGTGCGCATACGTGGAGATGAGGGCGAGCAAGCGTAGCAAGGCGGGGGATAAGATGGTGACTAACGTGAGCGTGGATGAGTATTTGAAGGCCATGGGGTATGACAATATCAGTTCACGTGAGGGGAAAGAGGAGAGGTTGCGGGAGTTGGAGCCCAATATGCTGAAGAAGATATTTGGTCAGGACGAGGCAGTGCATGGGGTGTCGCAGAGCGTGTTGCTGGCTAAGGCTGGGTTGAGTGATGACAGTAAGCCGTTGGCGTCGTACTTGTTTGTGGGGCCTACGGGCGTGGGCAAGACGGAGTTGGCCAAGGTGTTGGCTCAGGAGCTTGGCACGAAGTTGATACGGTTTGACATGAGTGAGTATTCGGAGCAGCATACGGTGTCGAAGCTTGTGGGGTCGCCTGCGGGGTATGTGGGGTATGACGATGGTGGGTTGCTTACGGACGCGGTGCGTAAGAACCCGAACTGCGTATTGCTGTTTGACGAGATAGAGAAGGCACACTCGGCGGTGTTCAATCTGCTGTTACAGGTGTTGGACTATGCCAAGTTGACCGACAATAAGGGTCAGAAGGCGGACTTCAGTGGGACGATAATCATCATGACATCGAATGCGGGTGCGAGGTTTGCCAATGGTAATGGGTTGGGCTATGGGGCCAAGAGTGAGAAGAGTGAGGTGATGAGTGGGGAGTTGAAGAGGGTGTTCTCGCCGGAGTTTCTGAACAGGTTGACGCAGATTGTGGCGTTCCATGACATGAGCCGTGCTATGGCGGAGAAGATACTTGACCGTAAGGTTGAGGAGCTGCGGAGTATGCTGGGCAAGCGTAGGAGCGTGACGTTCGAGTTGACGGGTGAGGCGCGGGAGATGTTGTTGAAGGAGGGATTCTCGTCGCACTATGGGGCGAGGGAGATGGACAGGGCGATAGGGAAGCTGCTCAAGCCGGCACTTATGGAGGCCTTGCTGTTTGGCGGGGTCAAGGAGGGAGCGAGGTTGAAGGTGGAGAAGGACGGGGATAAGATGAAAGCGCAATAGGAGACATCAAACATAGATATAAACATGAAACCTACATTGTTTGTACTTGCCGCCGGCATGGGTAGCCGCTATGGTGGCTTGAAACAGTTGGATGGTCTTGGCCCTAATGGGGAGACTATCATGGACTACTCGATATTTGACGCCATACGTGGCGGCTTTGGTAAAGTGGTGTTCGTGATCCGCAAGGACTTTGAGAACGCGTTTAGGGAGAAGGTGCTCTCGAAGTATGAGGGGCATATCCCGACGGAGCTTGTGTTTCAGAGCATCAATGACTTGCCGGCGGGTTTCAAGTGCCCTGAGGGCAGGCAGAAGCCGTGGGGCACGAATCATGCGGTGTTGATGGGCAAGGACGTCATCAAGGAGCCGTTTGCGGTGATTAACGCTGACGACTTTTATGGTCGTGACACGTTTGCGGTGATAGGGAAGTATTTGTCGGGCTTGGCTGAGGGTTCGAAGAATGACTATTGCATGGTGGGATTCCGTGTGGGGAACACGTTGAGTGAGAGTGGCACGGTGGCGCGTGGTATATGCTCGACGGATGCTGAGGGACACTTGACGACAGTGGTGGAGCGTACGGAGATAATGCGTGTGGATGGGCCTGTGTGCTATAAGGACGAGGAGGGCAAGTGGGTGGCCGTGGCAGACAACACGCCGGTGTCGATGAACGTGTGGGGCTTCACGCCGGACTACTTTGAGTATAGCGAGGCTTACTTCAAGGAGTTCTTGTCGGACCCGAAGAATATGGAGAATCTGAAGGCGGAGTTCTTCATACCTCTGATGGTGAACAAGCTCATCAATGAGAAGACAGCCACAGTTAAGGTGCTTGACACTACGAGCCATTGGTTTGGCGTGACGTACGCGGCGGACCGTCAGGGCGTGGTGGACAAGATACAGGCCTTGGTGGACAAGGGGGAGTATCCGGCTAAGCTCTTTTAGGGGCGTAGGCAGAAGAATCATTGAGGCCGGCGGGGTAAGAGCTGCCGGCCTCTGTTATTATGGAGAGTAGCATGGAAGAGAGGAAGATATGCGTGTTTGTGGGGCGCAATGGGATGGTGGTGAAGATGGTGGGGGGGAGGGTGACGTTGCCGTGGAGGGGTGAGGTGGAGGGGAAGATAGCGGGTGGGGGTGAGGTGGTGAGGGTGCATGCTGGGGATAGGGAGTTGGAGGCGGTGAATGTGGGGGCGTGGGAGGATGAGGGGGAGTATAGGGTGGCGGATTTCAGGCCGTTATATTTCAGCATGGAGAGGGGAGAGTTTGAGGGGGCGTGCAAGGCGAAGCAGATGGCGTATTGGGAGCGTGTGAGCAGGTATTGCCCGGAGTGTGGGGCGAGGATGGAGGGGTATACGGACATAGCGCGGAAATGTGGGAAGTGTGGGCATGAGAGTTATCCTCCGATAACGACGGCGATAATAGTGAGGGTGGAGAGGGGTGAGGACGAGATACTGATGGTGAGGGCGCGTAACTTCAGGGGGGATCATTATGGGTTGGTGGCGGGTTTTGTGGAGACAAATGAGACGTTGGAGGAGTGCGTGAGGCGTGAGGTGAGGGAGGAGACGGGTTTGGAGATAGGTGATATACGCTATGCGGGCAGTCAGCCGTGGCCGTTTCCGTCGGGGTTGATGGTGGGGTTTGTGGCGCGATATGTGTCGGGGGAGATACGTGTGCAGGAGGAGGAGCTGTTGGATGCGGGATTTTTCAGGCGCGGGGCATTGCCTAAGTTGCCTGACGAGATGAGCATAGCCAGGCGGTTGATAGACGAGTGGGCGAGGCGAGGATAGAGGTCAGAGGTCGATAATGTTGTTGCGTATGCCGAAGCGGATGATGTCGACAGTGGTCTTGAGGTTGAGCTTCTGCATGATATGGTTTTTGTGGCTCTCGACGGTGCGCACGCTAAGGAACAGCTTGTCGGCGATGTCCTTGTTGCTCATATTGTTGCCCCATAGTTTGAGGATTTCTATTTGACGTGCGCTGAGGGCGTCGATGGCTGGCGCGGGTCGAGCTTTGGACTGGAGGTCGCCGCTGACTACGCCGTCGACGTATTTGACGACGAGGACATCGGTAATGGCCTTGCTGAAATATTCGAAGCCGCCGCGGACTGTCATTATGGCGAGGCGTAGCTCTTTGACATCGATGTTGGGGGCGAGGACGCCTTTGGCGCCGCATTTTATGGCCCGTGTGACGATGTGCGCGGAGGGTTCCATGAGGACGACTATGCAGCGTAGGCGTTCGAAGCGTTGTGTGAGGAGCTTGACGAAATCGAGTGGCGCGTCTTCGGCGTGGTGTACGCAAGCGAGGACGATGTTTATGCCGTCGGACTTAATTGAGGCGACGGCCACGGGGGTATCGAGGCTGATGGGTTGTGCCTGGAAATCGTCGTCGGCGTTGCCGATAAGAGAGGTCAAGGCTTGGCTGAGGAGGGGATGTGAGTCGTAGACACCGATATTAATCATGTTGCAAAGCTGTTACAAGTCACGTCAATGTTGGCAAATATAGGGAAAATTGGGGGAAAAGGGAGCGGGGAGAGGGAGTAGTTTTGGCTATGGGGTTGAAATAGATTATATTTGCGGTGTTAAGAAACAGGAAATAAAGAAAGATGCAAGAGAAGCTGATAATCCTTGATTTTGGCTCTCAGTATACGCAGCTTATAGGGCGTCGTATACGCGAGCAGAATGTGTATTGCGAGATACATCCATATAATAAGTGCCCGGAGATAAACGGCTCTGTGCGTGGTGTTATATTGTCGGGCAGTCCGTCGTCTGTGCGTCAGGAGGGTTCGCCGAAGATAGATTTGAGCGGCATACGCGGCAAGGTGCCTGTGCTGGGCATCTGCTATGGGGCGCAGTATTTGGTGCATTCGAATGGTGGTGAGGTGGAGCCGAGCGCGACACGCGAGTATGGTCGTGCGATATTGACGGTGGGGGCTCCGGGTAGTCCATTGTTCGTTGGTGTATCGTCGCAGAGCCAGGTGTGGATGTCGCATGGTGACACGATAGTGAAGTTGCCGTCGGGGTTCAGGCTATTGGCGTCGACAGAGACTGTGGCGAACGCGGCGTTCAAGATAGACAATGAGGAGACTTATGGCATACAGTTTCACCCGGAGGTGTACCACTCGGTTGAGGGGTCGAAGATATTGAAGAACTTCGTGGTGAACATTTGCGGTTGTCATCAGGACTGGACGCCGGTATCGTTCATTGAGAGCACTGTGGCAGACATACGCCGCAAGGTGGGTCAGGACAGGGTGATATTGGGATTGTCGGGTGGTGTGGACTCGACTGTTGCGGCGGTGTTGCTGCATAAGGCGGTGGGGAAGAACCTGACTTGCATCTTCGTGAATAACGGGTTGCTGAGGAAGAATGAGTTTGAGGGAGTTATGGCGCAGTATAAGGGGATGGATTTGAACGTGATAGGGGTGGACGCTACGGACAGGTTTATGAATGACTTGGCTGGGGTGGTTGAGCCGGAGAAGAAGCGTAAGATTATAGGTGGTGACTTTATTGAGGTGTTCAATGCTGAGGCGATGAAGATTAAGGATGCCCGTTGGCTTGGACAGGGGACTATCTATCCGGACGTGATAGAGTCTACGTCGGTGAACGGGCCGTCGTGCAAGATAAAGAGCCACCACAATGTGGGCGGGTTGCCGGAGAAGATGAACTTGAAGCTTGTGGAGCCGTTGCGTCTGCTGTTTAAGGACGAGGTGCGCCGGGTGGGTGCGGCGTTGGAGATAGCGCCGGAGTTGCTGGGTCGTCATCCGTTCCCTGGTCCGGGCTTGGGGATACGTATTTTGGGTGATGTGACGAGGGAGAAGGTGCGTGTGTTGCAGGAGGCGGACGATATATTCATTTCGGCGTTGCGTAGTGAGGGTTTGTATGACAAGGTGTGGCAGGCGGGCGTGATATTGCTACCTGTGCAGAGTGTGGGCGTGATGGGTGATGAGCGGACGTATGAGAACGCGGTGGCTTTGCGCGCTGTGGCATCGACGGACGGCATGACGGCGGACTGGGTGCACTTGCCGTATGAGTTTTTGGCGAAGGTGTCGAATGATATTATAAATAAGGTGCGTGGAGTGAACCGCGTGGTTTATGATATCAGTTCGAAGCCGCCCGCAACGATTGAGTGGGAGTAGAAGAAAGTGTCGGCAGGCCGGTTGGCCTGCCGATTTTGTTTGTGGGGGGTGTGCAAATGGGGGTTAAGGGATGTGGCACGCCTTAGGGCGTTGAGACGATGGGGGCGGACACCCAAGACCGTGGGTTTGGGTACGCCTTACGGCGTAGAGACGATGTAGACATCGTCTGTACAACTGTAGGTGCGGGGGTGGTTTGGGGATGGTTTGCCGAGAAATGGGGGAGCATTTGTGTCAGTATCGTT
>CAZPPW010000004.1:0-50018 GCA_964588595.1 uncultured Marinilabiliaceae bacterium | reverse complement strand
ACTCTAAAACAGCAGCCGACAACCAACGCGCCCTCAAAGACACCACGCGCTGACCCCCAACACCGTCATCCCAAACTCCTACCAACCTCCTACCAACATGCATAAAAAGTGCATCCCAGAAGCATACCCAAAGCATCATCGAAGCATCATCGAAGCATAAACCTCCCACCAACACACTATAACACACCAACTTACACATCCACTTTCCCCCAATTATCTCTCACCCTCCCCTCCCAATTCCACCAATATTCACTACTTTTGCCTCCATGAAAACAACCCTCATCCTACTACTCCCTCTCCTCACACTCCTCGCCGCATGCGAGCGAGACTTCTCCGCCACGCCCACGCAAACCGACATCTCCTTCTCCGCCGACACCATCTCCTTCGACACCATCTACGCCGGAAACCCCTCCACCACCATCCGCTTCACCATCCGCAACAACAGCGACAACGACGTCACCATATCCTCCATATCTCTCCAAGGCGACAACAACTCCCCCTTCGCCATAAACATCGCCGGACAACCCTCCACATCCGTATCCAACATCCACCTCGCGCACTCCGACAGCCTGTTCCTCTTCGCCTACGTCCGCGACCCCAACCCCGCCAACGGCAACGCCCTAACCTCCCTCACCGACCACGTCATAGCACAAGCCGGCACCAACACCTGGTCCACAACACTCCACGCCACAGTACTCAACGTCTCCCGACAATCCGGCACACTCTCCTCCGACACCCAATGGCTCTGCGACACCATCCCCTACCTCATCTCCGACACCCTCGCCGTCAACGCCAACCTCACCATAGGACCCTCCGTGACCGTCCTCTTCCAAAACAACGCCTCCCTCCAAATCCACGGCTCACTCGTCATAGCAGCCGACCCCGACCACCGCGCCTCACTCATGCCCATGCGGCAAGACGGCTTCTACCAAGACATCCCCGGACAATGGGCAGGCATAGACATCCTCCCCTCAGCCCACGCCTCACTCGCCTACGTCAACATAGCATGCCCCACACACGGCATATCCGTCGACTCCGCCGCCTCACTCTCCGCCAACGCCCTCTACCTCCGCGACATATCACACACAGCCATATCAGCCCGCCACGCCAACATCTCCCTCCGCAACACTCTCATAACCAACAGCGGCGGCCCCTCTATCGCACTAACCGGCGGCATCACCGAGCTCACACACGTCACCATAGCCAACTACTTCTCCTGGGACACCCGACACACCGAAGCCCTCCTCATCACCCCCTCCGACACCTCACACTCCTCACTCCGCGTCCTCAACTCCATAATCATGGGTTCCCACAACCCCGAAGTCGAGCCCGACTCCCTCGCCGGCAACGCCCTCTTCAGCGGCTCCCTGATCCGTGCCGACAAAAACACCCTCAACTCCCCGCACTTCCAAGACTGCCTAACCTCCTCCAACGCCCACTTCGCCAACCGCGACGCCGCCAACTACCACCTCTCCACATCCTCCGACGCCGTAGGCCTCGCACTGCCACAAGGCGCCTCCATCGCCCCCACCGACTTCGAGGGCCTCTCCCGTTTCTCTGCCGACACCATCCAAGCCGGAGCCTTCCAAACAATCTCTTTCTAATGACTAACAACAAACCCCTACCCCACCACATCCCCCTCCTCGCCATCCTCTCGCTCCTCCCCCTACTCCCCTCATGCTCCTCACGGCGCACCACCACAAACACCACCACCGAGCCAGCCAACATCTACGCCGACTCCCTCGCCATAATGAGCTACAACGTCGAGAACCTCTTCGACCCCGACGACAACCCGCTCAAAAACGATGACGAGTTTACTCCCGATGGCATATACCATTGGAACGAATACCGCTTCCGCAAGAAATGCGCACAGCTCGGACAAGTCATAACCCTCATCAACGGCAAAGACCTCCCCGACATCATAGGCCTCTGCGAAGTAGAAGGCCCCGACACCACCGGCATATCCGCCGCCACACTCCTCGTACGCTACGCCAACCTACCTCTCACACCCGTATGCTTCCCCACACCCGACAACCGAGGCATAGCCACCGCGCTCCTCTTCAACCCCTACACCGTCGAGCCGCTCACACTGACACACATATCCGCCTCCTCCGACTCCCTCAACCTCCACACACGCGACATACTCTACGCCAAACTGCGCACCCTGCGCCGCAAAAAAACCTTCCACATCCTCGTCAACCACTGGCCCTCTAAACGTGGCGGCGCCGAACGCTCCACTCCTCTCCGCCAATACGTGGCACAACGCGCCAGGCAAATATGCGACTCCATACTCGCCACCGACAACAACGCACGCATCATCCTCCTCGGCGACTTCAACGACATCGCCATCGAACCCTCACTAACCGACTTCCTCGGCGCCCAACCCAACTGCGACACCTGCCGCCTCCGCAACCTCTCCGCCGACACCCCCGACTTCTCCTACAAATACCACGGCCACTGGAGCACCATCGACCATATCATCGTCTCCCCAGCCGTATGCGAAAACGGACGACCACACTTCTCCGTCTACCACCCCGACTTCCTCCTCGAACCCGACGACCGCAACACCGGCCTTAAACCAAAACGCACCTACATAGGACGACGCTACAACGAAGGAGGCATCTCCGACCACCTCCCCGTACTCATCAAACTCCCCCTCTAACCACCACTCTCATATCTAAACCTCCCCCATCAACGCCCCAGCCAACTCCAACGTGCTATGAAACAACCTGTCCGCGCCAACCCCCAATAACGCCGCGTCAGGCAACTTGCCCGTATTCACCGCCCACACGCGCAACCCAGCCGCCTTGCCCGACATGACCCCCAACGGCGCATTCTCCACCACCATGCACTCCTCCCTCGCAAACCCCGTACGCTCCAACGCCATGAGATACGGCTCCGCATCAGGCTTACCCCGCTTCACATCCGCCCCACTCACCAACGTCTCCTGCGTTATCCCAAACGCGTCATGCAACTTGCCCACAAGCGACGGCTGGCGAGACCCCGTCACCACATACACCCTAACCCCCTTCGCCGGCAACGCCCGCAGCAACTCCTGCATCCCTGGCAATATATCCGGCTGCTTGCACCGATGCATAAGCCCCGTCTTATACGCATATATCCTCTCAACCTCCTCCTCCGTAGCATCACGCCCCAACTCCCTGTTAAACACCAAATTAATAGTACCCTTCGCCGTCCTCCCCTCATTGGCATACGCCTCCTCCGGGGCAAACCCCATACCCTCCGCCGCAAAGGCCCGTGTCCACGAATACTCATGGTTCGGCATACTGTCATACAACACCCCGTCCATGTCAAAAAACACTGCTCGTATCATCTCGTTTCTGCTTATCTGTCCCCGCAAAGATACCCACTAATTGCCCATATCACGCTTTTTTCCTAAATTGCACGGTTTTTCTGACCAACAACACTATCAGTCATCGTGCAAAACGTCAAAGTCTGCTCTCTCGCCTCGGGAAGCAATGGCAACATATACTACATCGAATACGGCGACGACGCTATCGTTGTCGACATGGGCATCAGCTTCCGTCGACTTAAGCTAAGAGCCCAATCACGCCACATCGACCTTAAGAAAATACGTGCCGTGCTCGTCTCGCACGAACACTCCGACCACGTCTATGGACTCCCCACTCTATGCCGACAAACCGGAGCCGTGGCCTACATGACCCATGGCACCTTCATCGGCATGCGCGACAAATACCGACCCACACGCGACCTCGTCAAGTTCATCAACATCGGCGAACCTCTCACCATAGGCCCCTTCAACATCCACAGCTTCTCCAAACCACACGATGTCGAGGACCCTTGCAGCTTCCGCATCGAAGTGGCAGGCGTCAACATCGGCGTGTTCACCGACATCGGCAAGCCCTGCAAAGGCCTCGAAGACAACCTCATGCTCTGCAACCTCATATTCCTCGAGTCTAACTACGACGGCGAGCTCCTCCTCGACGGCCCATACCCTCAGCACCTCAAAGACCGCATAGTGTCAGGCTACGGACACCTCTCCAACTACCAGGCCGCCGACATCGTCCGACAACTCGCCCCGCCAAAACTACACACCATATTCCTCTCACACATCTCCCACGAGAACAACACCCCCGAACTCGCCCTCAAAGCATTCCACGACCTCCGCTCCAAATACGAGATCCGTGTCATGAGCCGCGACGAAGCCTCCGACGTATGGGCCGTCACCCCCGACAACGCCACATGCGTGCCTCCTGTCATCGAGATCCCTGAACGCCTCGACAGAGTACCACTCACCATCTCCTCCACACTCTAAGAACCACCATCTAAGCGCATGAGCTGCAAGTTCTTAGTCATCGACGCCGGCAACACTAAGTCAAAAATGGCTCTGTGCCAAGAGGGCGTGCTGACCTCCGAAGTGTCCCTCGCCGACCACGAGACGACAGTAGCCGAAGCCCTACGGCTCGCCCGACAGCACTCCGCCGCCGGATGCCTCCTATGCAGCGTCACCGAAGGCACCCCCGACATGGCTCGCCTTCTCAGGCAACACGGACTCCCCACAGCCATACTCACCATCGACATGCGCTTCCCCTTCGCCGTCGACTACGCCACACCACGCACCCTCGGCCCCGACCGCCTCGCCGGAGCTGTCGGCGCATGGGCCTCATTCCCCCACACAGGCGCACTAATCATAGACGCCGGCACAGCCATAACCTACGACTTCATAACCCCCGACGCCCACTTCCAAGGTGGAGCCATATCCCCAGGCATAAGCATGCGCTTCCGTGCCCTCCACGCCTTCACAGCCAAACTGCCACTATGCAAAGCCTCCGAATGGAACGGCAATGTAGTCGGGCGCGACACACGCGAGGCCATAGCCTCCGGCGTCATGAATGGAGTATGGGCCGAGGCCGATTTCTTCATCGCGCAAGCCCGCGCCAAACACCCCGACTCCATCGTCGTAGTGACTGGCGGCGATTATAAAAATTTTGATTTGAAGTCTAAAAAAGGCATATTTGCAAGCCCAAACTTGGTACTTCAAGGTCTCGCCCTCCTCGCCGAGGATAATTCTCACGAAATCCTCAGAGGTCAAGACGTTGACATTTAGCTCATTGGCAATAACGCACAACCTTGACAGCACCACCCGCACTCCCTTTGGCAAGCTTTTTGCATCAGGCTGTGCAAAAGACTATCGGCAACCATCCGTATCTTGCCATCCGCACGGTCGCCAATGTCTTACATATTTTTCGGCGCACTGACACCACTGTCACCACCGAGTAGATAACGGAAAAGAAAACCAAATAACAACAATAGGAGATGAATATCTTAAAGATTATGGCTGCCGCTTCTCTCATGGCCATGCCTGTCGCCTCTTTCGCCCAAAAAGGTGTCGAAGACGGTTCCCAATATGGCCACGGTGAGGATAGCATCAGGTGTATCACTAACCTCGTACGATACGGCGACGCCGTCAAGCAGAAGAGCTACAAGGAGGCCTACGAGCCTTGGAAGATAGTCTTCGCAGAGTGCCCTACCGTCAAAGGCAAAGGCACTGGCCTCTACACCGATGGTCTCAAAATAATGAAAGACCTCATCAAGAAGGACAAGGCAAACAAGGACACCTACTACAACTTCATCCTCAACATCTACGACCAGCGCGCTAAGTACTACGGCAACAACAAGAAATACCCCGCCTCATACCTCATGGGCATGAAGGCGATCGACATCGTCACCTACGGTACCGACAGCAAGGAGCAACGCGCCACCACGATCTCTCTCCTCGAGAACGCGCTCAGCGGCGACCCGTCAACCATCCAGCCCGCTTTCCTCCAAACCTACATGTCCGAGATCGTCGCGCAATACTCCAACGACGAGACCACCGCCGAGACTGTCGTCAACGCCTACGTCAAGTGCTGCGACCTTATGCCTAAGGTAGAGGCCGCTGGCGGCGAGAAACTCAAAGAGAGCGTCGCCACATCCAAAGACAACATCGAGCAGATCTTCGCACACAGCGGCGCTGCCGACTGCACTACTCTCGAGAAGATCTTCACCCCTCAGCTCGCCGAGAACAAGACCAACCAGCCTTGGCTCAAACGCATCAACAAACTCCTCGGCAATGGCGACTGCACCGACAGCGACCTCTTCTACGCTACCTCCGAGGAACTCCACAAGATCTCTCCCGAGGCTTCTTCCGCACGTGGCCTCGCCAAGATGTACCTCAAGCAAAACGACATCGAGAAATGCCTCTCCTACTACGAGGAGGCCATCAAGCTCGAAGAGGATAACAACGATAAGGGCAAATACTACTACGAGATGGCCTTCGTCCTCTTCTCCAACAACAACCTCGCTGGCGCTAAGAACGCCGCCGTCAACGCCGCACAGCTCCGTCCCAACTGGGGCGCCCCCTACATCCTCATCGCCAAGCTCTACGCCACTGGCGCACGCAACATAGGCGACAAGGACTACGAGAAGAAGGCCGGCTACTGGGCTGCCGTCGATAAGCTCCAGAAGGCTAAGAGCGTCGACGAATCCGAGGCTATCCAAAAGGAGGCAACCGACCTCATCCGCCAATACTCACAATACTTCCCAAGCAAGGAAGACCTCTTCTTCGAGGGCATCAAAGACGGCTCCTCCTACCGCGTCGGTGGCTTCATCAACGAAAGCACCACAGTCAGGGCTAAGAAGTAATCCACACGCATAACTTCTTCATCGTGAAGAGGCTACAATTCAGCAGAGTGGCAAGTGGCATGGCAATGCTGCTTGCCGCTCTCTTTCTACCCTCCTGCCTGCGCAATCAACCCGAGGAACTCAAAGCCGTCGAGGAAGAGATGGAACGCTCAAGCCTCGCCGCCTACGACCTCCACTCTTTCGTCACCGACACCGGCGCGTTCAAATACGAGTTCATAACACCCGAACTCCAGCAATACGACAACGCCGAAGAGCCCTACACCGACTTCCCCGGCGGACTCGACTTCCGCATGTACGACAATGGCGGCACACGCATCAAGAGCCAAGTGCGCTGTAACAAAGCTCGCTACTACAAAAAGAAAAACCTCTGGGAACTCAACAACGATGTCGTGGCACTTACCGAGAAAGGCGATGTCCTCAACACCGAGCAGATGTTCTGGAACACTGTCGAGCATCGCATATACTCCGACAAGTTCGTTAAGATAAACACCAAGGGGCAGATGATAACAGGCCGTGGCTTCGAAAGCGACGACCGCATGAGCAAATACGAGATAAAACATCCCGGCGGCGAGATAGACGTCGAGGACACAAAATAGCGGTCAGTGCCTTACGATTTAAAGGCGATGTGGGGTGTCGGCTCCCGACATCCCACTTTTTACTGCCCATTTTTGTCCATGGCATGGATTTTGCTTACATTTGCCTTGTATTAAATAATCTCAATAATATGAAATACAGATTCCTAACCAGGTGTCTCTCACTCCTGTCCATCTCCCTGGCAACCATCTCGACTGCTAACGCCCAAAACGCCAATACCCCCACCTCTCCACTTTACCAAGAAGGCGTCCGTGCCTTCGAGGCTCACCGCTTCCAAGAGGCGGCCAAGAACTTCAACCAAGAACTGGTCCAAAACCCCAACAACGGCTACGCTCACCTCCAACTCGCACGTTGCAGCATGAACGAGCAAAACTGCCCCGACTGCGTAGCGCACGCCGACAAAGCACTCTCCCTACTCCCACGTCAAGACACCATAGCCATCGGCATGGCATATAATGTCCGCGCCGTCGCACACGAGTGCCTACAAGACACCCTCAAGGCCTTCCAAGACTACTCTGCGTCCCTCGAAATATGCGAGATGGCTTCCACATACCGCAACCGCGCTGAGCTGCTCACACAGGCTGGCGAACTCGAAATGTCCGACCAAGACCTCTTCTCCTGCCTCGCCATAGCCCCCGACGACTCCCTCGCCTACACCTTCCTCGCCAACAACGCCAAAATGCGTGGCCTCGACCAAGAAGTCGTCGAGTATTGCACCAAAGCCCTCGAGCGTCTACCAAAACACAACATTCTCTATCGCGCCTTCGCCTACGACCAACGTGCCGTAGCCTACATATCCCTCGGTGACAACGACAACGCCCTCAAAGACTTCGACTCCGCCCTGAAGCTCTACCCTACCACCGTGACTTTCCTCAACCGCGCTAAACTCTACTCCGCCATAGGACAGTCCGACCTCTCCGACAACGACCTGCGCCAATGTCTCCTCCTCGATCCAAAAGAGTCCAAAGCATACCTCGGTCTCGCCTATAACGCCTTCAGCCGCAAAGACTACGCTCAGGATATCGACTTCTGCAACAAGGCCCTGGCCATCGACCCCAACCAACTTGAGGCATACCGACTGAGAATCACCGCCAACATAGCCCTCGCCAACGCCTCAGCCGCCATAAGCGACGCCATCACAGCCTACAATGCCGGCTACGAGAGACCCGAATTCGGCCGTGAAGTACTCCCCCTCCTCGTCGCCTCCGCATTCCCCGACCAAGCCATAGAGGCCTACATTGCCGAGGCTGCCAACAACCCCGACTGGTATCTTGTCATCTTAGAGGTCTATAATAACGCACGTAAGTTCGCAGATGCCATCGACCTCTGCAAATTCTTAATCAACAACAATATACACGATGCCGAGGCCACTATATCCCTCATGGGCATCTGTTACAACTTCGGTCACTACGACCGTGCCATCCAGTTTGCCGACCGTCTCTACAACAAGACAAACGTGCCTGAGTTTATCAGCATCAAGGCCACCATACTCGACGATGCAGGCCGCTACAACGAGGCACTGACTGCCATCAACGACTACATCAAGCAAGCCCCCGACGAAGGCGAGGGATATTACGACCGTGGCATGATCTACAAACATCTCGGCGATGAGCTCAATGCAGAGAAGAACTTCGAGACATCAACCACCAATAAACAGAACGTCAACACATACGCGGCCGAAGTACTACTCCAAATTGGCATCATAGCAGACGATCCTAACATATCCGGTCAAGCTTATGAGCTGGCCGTAAAACACGACCTCGCACAAAACGGGAACTCTTTCTCTATGGTCTCCATCGAAGCCTTTTGCCGCGCGAACATGTTCGACGAGGCACGCACCTTGCTGGCAAAGCTCGATGACGACAGCGATGCCGGTGAGTTCTACAATGCCGCACGCATATTCGCTCTCATGGGCGACCGAGATGCCACACTCTCGCACCTCAACAAAGCCCTCGAACACGGCTTCCGTCACTTCTCCAAAATTGACAACGACAACTGCTTCGACAGCATCCGCAACGACGCCGACTTCAGCAAACTAATCTCAGAATGCAAAGCCTATAACAAAGGGGAGATTGAAGAATTAGACAAAGCCCTGTCAGGAATATAAATTCCCACAAGGCTCACTCACATCCCGCCATACGCAACTCACGTGTGGCGGGATTTCTTTATTTGCACAGAAGAGAAATCACGGCATTCGAACCTCATTATCCTAACATACTCAACTGAATACCATGGCACGAAAATTGCTAACGACCAACTACATACGTTCCTCGGCATTTTTTTCGCAACTTACGCGTATATTGCGCACAGATTGGCAACAGATAATTCATGATTGCAATGCGTAGATTTCTAATTCTCCTATTATTCATCGCCAGCCTCGCCTCGGCAGCAACCTGGGCTGGGCATAATAACATCATTTCTATGGAACACGAAGAACGCTCTATGACCGACGAGCAACTAAAAGCCAAAATCGATTCCCTCAGCATAAACGAGGAACCACTCACTGCCGCACCCTTCATCGCTGAGGCTAAGAGGCGCGCCACTGCCACACACGACACACGATGGATGCTCAACCTCATTAAACAAGAAATCAACCTCAACGCCCGCCGCCTGTCACGCGACTCCACCACTACCGACATGCTCCTCAAGGCTCGTGAGAACGCATGGTCACCACTGAAACAATTCATCAACCTCGAGCTATACCTCCGACACGACCAAGAGATGACAGTCAACGACATACTCGACGACCCCGACACACTCTACGCCACGCCACTATCAGCCATCATCGACTCCGACGACGACAACACCAACGCCCTCACCCTCATCGCCATGTCTCTTGCCAGCAATGCGGATAAGTACGACTCCGAATCAATAATATCCTGGCACAATGACAAGGACACTTCTGAGGCAACAGCCATTCTCACTGCCCCCATGCAAGAGTTCACCTCCTCCACCTGTCCCCTCTCACTCACCTTTCAAAGCATTCGCCTCCTCGCTCAACAAGCCACGACCCACTCCGACAAGGTCAGCCTCACAATAGCCCAGATGCTCCGCATTATGCTCGTCAGCTCATTCAGTGAATCAAAGGCCACCCCTCTCATCGAAGAACTCAACTCTCTGACAGCTGGACTCCCATACACCGAGGCACTCAACAAGACGATCCAGGCCTACGCCATCATCAACAAGGCTTTCTCCAACGTCACAACATCACCCGACGAGATAGCCCAAGTCCACACCACCATAGCCACAGCAGAGACACTCGCAAGAGAAGCCCAAGCCGTCCTCAAGGATACCCCTTTCAACCAAATCCTGACGAGTCTCCTACGCAGTATACAAGAACCCTCGCTATCCGTAAGCACCGACCCCCACGTGATGCCCAACGAATATGTGCCAGTTTACCTCAAGTATCGCAACATAAAAGACATCACCCTCCGTGTCTTCTCCGAAGTTGACAGGGAGCAAGCAGACCACCTCAGCAAGAAAGAACTTACCCAACTCCTATCAAAGTGCAAAGAAGTCTGCTCTAAGCACATTGAACTACCATCCACTCGCATACGCCTACGTCATTCGTCCGCAACGCTCGAACTGGACGGTCTCCCAGCGGGCTACTACATGATAGCCGCCTACCACAAAGACTCACTATTAAGCGCATTCCAATTCATCAGTTCTCAAATAGCCGTCAATCAGGTATCAGACGGCAGTGACGACTACCTCCTACTGACCGACTACCACACAGGTCGCCCCATAGAAGATGCCGACTACAAAGCAATCAAGAAATCTCACGAAAATAAGGACGTTGCAATCAGCAAGGCTCACTCAGATAAGGATGGATGGCTGAAGGTAGATTTAAGTGACTCCCAAGATGTTACAATCAGCAAGGACGGTGACATCTTCAAATTCAACGGCTACAGTTGGCACTCTCACTCGAACCACAGAGTGAAACCACACTTATCATGCAAGATTCTGACAGATAGGAATATATATCGCCCTGGACAAACCATCATGTTCAAGGCCTTCATCTATACGCCTCTCACCGACCATGTAAAGCCAATAAAGGGGGACGACTTCACCATTGTCCTCAAAGACTCTTCTGGCAAGAAGATCGCCTCATCTAAGCTCTCAACCGACAACAATGGCGCAACGCACGGCTCACTACAGATCCCCACCGACGCCATGAAAGGTTCTGCAAGACTCAGCATTGAGACGAACCACAAGGATGTAACCATCTGGAGCTATAACCACATAAGGATTGAGGACTTCAAACGAACCGATAACACGGTCACCATAGACCCCTTCAACGAAGCCGTGCTTCCTGGTGCTAACATATCTGTGACAGGCTCCGCAACGTCCGCGGCAGGACTGCCCGTGGCCAACGCAACGGTGAAGTACACAGTAGAATACTGGGGAAATGTGCATTGCGAGGGAACTACCACTACTGACTCCAATGGACGCTTCTCTTTCCCATTCAGCACCGAAGAAGGCAAAGAGCAATTCTTCAGTATCGATGTGCGTGTGACAGACCTTAAGGGCGAGACCACCACAGCTAACCGCAACTTCCACACCACCGAGGAGGGCACTGACATACAAGTAGACCAGGCGAAGAATATGACCCAAGAGGGACAGCAACACCCCATAACGCTCACATCGATCAACTCTAACGGTCAACCATACGAAACCACACTCCACCTCAAACTGACCCCCTACGAACATGGCGAACCACTCCTCCCACGCGCCGAACATGAAGCCGACACCATACTCACACCCAACGTGCACACAGTGCCAATGTATGGCGCCAAAGTCAACCTCGCTACCGAGCCAGTCGACTCTCGAGACTTCACCGTTAACGGCACAACCACCTTCGACACCAAGAACCTCAACCTGAAGCCCGGCAAATACCAAGCAGAAGTCACGGCCAAGGCTTTGAACGGTGCCGACCTGCGCAGGACGATAGACTTCACAGTGATAGCCGAGAGCGGGACGTCACCCAACCTTGACTACCTCAACATCTTTGCACCCGACGATGCAAACAGCGATAGTAAAATTTCAGTGAAGATATGCACAGGCGTGGAGAATGGCATGGTCCACGTGCTTTTCATCAGACAAGGAAAGATCATACAGCGTCAAGCTATATCGGCATCATGCGGCGTGACAAGTGTAGACTACTTCGTGCCTAAGGACGCCATCGAGGGCGAGACACTCAGAATAGCCGCCATGATGTCTCACGATGGTCGGCAATACGCAACGTCGCACCAAGTGACATTGCATCACCAAGAGAAGAGCATATCCCTAACCCTCAGCTCTTTCAGGGACTACTCACGCCCAGGAGCACACGAAGAGTGGACACTGACCACCGACAGTGCAGAGGCAGTGGTGGTGTCACTATACGATAGCCGTCTCGACAAATATGTCAACAACGAGTGGAATGCGCACTTCGAACGCCAATCTGTGCCTAACGACTTCTCTATGAGCATTGAAAAGCCTGACCACACAGAGTGCATACTCGATTACGGCTCAGGCAATGGTGACATAGAGAGCGTAGCCAACGCCCTAAGAAGTGCATTGGAAGATGAGACTTTCAACATGAACATCTATGACTTCTTCCCTGGAAAATCAGGTCGCCTCTATGACTGTTGTTTCCGCGCAGCTAACACGATGGCCTACGACAGAGACTCCGATTGTGCAACAGAAGAGGAAGCCGCAACTGCCCTCAAAACAACCATGGGTCCATCAGCAACCAACGACCAACCAGTAACGATGCGCGAGAACTTCTCCGAGACCGTATGCTTCTTGCCAGAACTGAAACCCTCCCACGGACTCGTGACGTTCGACTTTACCCTGCCCGACAACCTCACAACCTATAACTTCCGTGCCATGGCCTACGACAGCGACTTGCACTCTGCCATGGCGACCCACAAGCTCACAGTGGCAAAGCCCATCAACGTACGCATGGGAACGACCCGTTTCCTCGTAGAACAGGACACGATAACGCTCTCAGCCGACATCACCATAGCCGACACCACCATCAAGCACGCCACAGCGACAATCAGCGTGACCGACACCACCTCAGGCAACACCCTCGCCACTCTACCCGACATTAACCTCTCATTCGCCAACGGTGTATCCCAACAGGCACAATGGACCTTGTCCGTACCCATCGGCATAGAGTCCCTAAGAATAGACATCATAGCCAAGGCCGACAACGCTTCCGACGGCGAACGACGTATTATCCCCATCGAACGACGCTTCAGGGAAGTCAACGAGAGCCACACCTTTACCTTGACCAACCCAGGCCACCACAACATACCCAACCCCTTCTCCAACGGTGTATCCAAATGCCTGACGTTCTCCTACACAAGCAACGCCTTCATCGAAGTCCTACGCTCCCTGCCTTCCCTCGACAAGACATGGACACCCTGCACCGACACCTACCTCGGCCGATTCGAATCCTCCGCCATAGCCAACATGCTCTCCCAAAAGACCGACATACAGAAAGCCGTCGACCACCTACGCGCCACCGCCACCAACGACAACTCCCCAAGCCGCATAGCCGACGCCGACCACACACCATGGCTCTATATGGCCAACAACCTCCGTAACCACGACAAAGATGTCGTCCGCATCATGTCCAACAACTACGCCCAACACGCCAAAGACCAAGCCCTAACCAAACTCGCCGATATGCAACTTGCCGACGGCTCCTTCCCATGGTTCAAGGGCATGGACGGCAACAAGTGGATGACAGTAGCCGTGGCCGAAACTATCGGCGAGATGATCCACCTCGGACTCGCCGACACGAACAACCCCCGAATAACCAAAATCGTCAACGCCCTACTCCCCAACCTCAACTCACTCCTCGACGAAGCCCTCAAAGACTACAAGAAAGAACTCTCACACGAGGAAGAAGACACCAAGAACTACAACCAAAAGACCCAACCCATATTCCTCCCAACCTTCTCCCTCAGCGCACTACACGCCCGACTCCTCCTCGACCCCTCCTCCTCAACCACCACCAACGAGCTACTCGACATCCTGTCACACCATTGGCAATACCACTACATGACCGACCGTGTGACCGCCGTCTCCATCCTCACACTCGGACACCACACCTCCCAAGCCGCCACCATCATAAAGAGCCTTGAGGAAAACCTCGTCCAGACAAAGGACAACACCGCCTACATCCCCGAAGACGGACTATTCCGCCGACGTGTCCAGATCGAGGCGCAAGCCATGCTCATCATAACGCTCCAACGACTCAACCCCACAAGCCCCAACCTCCCAAAACTCATCAACCACCTCATCCTCATGAAGCGAGGTGAAGCCTGGGAGGACGCGCAAAGCACAAGCCACGCCCTCCTCGCCCTACTCGCCTCATCCTCATCCCTCGAAGCCGTCGACACAGTCTCCATAGCCAACCACTCCTACACCACCAACGCCTCCAACCCCAAACTCAACATCCTGCTCCCCACATCCACCACAAACGCCTACATCACCAAAGACAAAGAGACCCTATCTTGGGGCAGCTGGCAACGAACCCTCATCACACCCAAGGACAAAATGCCCTCCGACAACACCGACAAACTCGCCATCCAACGCACCCTACGCGTCCTGCGCACCGTCAACGGTCAACAAACATGGCTCCCCCTCGACAACCAAACCCTCACAGTGGGCGACCAGATAGAGGTCCAACTCACCTTCCACAACGACGAACCACTAAGCTTCGTCCGCATACGCGACTTCCGCGCCGCCTCCCTCGAGCCTGACGACAAACTCTCTGCCTACCGCGGATGGTGGTGGTGGCGATGCTCCAACGCCGACACCCCCACACCCCCGCACTACATGATGCTCGGCGACACCTCCACCGAATTCTTCATCGACTACCTCAACTCCGGCCAACACGCCATAACATACCACCTCACAGTGACCACCACCGGCAACTTCGCCGCTGGTTACGCCGACGCCACCTGTATGTTCTGCACCGAAATATCCGCCCACTCCGAAGGCTCCCGACTCAACAGCAAGTAACCCACATAGTTAACCACCCTTAGCCGGGACGTCACACCCCACTGACGCCCCGACTTCCCCATCCCCATACCCCCACCCGCCAAACTCCTACCTACATCCTACCAACCTCCTATCAAACTCCTACAAAAGTGCATCCCTGAAGCATAAATGAAGCATCCCTGAAGCATCAAAGAAGCATGCCCACCCCAAAAACATCCCCAAAAATACCACACAATCCTCTCTCCTCCACACACTTACCCCAACACTTCATCCCCAAAAATCCCCACACCACCATCACACACCCTCAACCCACAGCAATGTTACAAAACATAAAGACCGTTATTCTTTTTTCGGAAAATTCTTATATCTTTGTCTGTATAGGAGAGGCCAAACATCCCTCCCGCCACAAGCACCAATCCAACCACCCCCAAACAGTGCCCGACGCGGACCAACCTCCCACCTATGCACATAAAGCCGAACAACTAAAACAACATCACTCATGGGCAAGATTTTAGTACCTATCGACTTCTCAGAGAACTCGATACTCGCTCTCGAAACGGCCATCAGCATCGCCAACAAATTAAACGACGACCTCCGCATGGCCTACATCATGCCTAAAGCCACCGGCTACGCACAAGGCTTCGGCACAAAAACCAACAACGACGAGCACCCACAAGACATGCTCAACCAGCTCATCGACAAATACAAAACCTCCTACACCGCCAACGGCAAATTCGACTTCTACGTCGGCGAAGGCAACGTCGCCGAAGAACTAATCAATAAAGCCAAATACGACGAGTCCGCCATGATCGTAACCGGCTCACACGGCGTATCCGGAGTAACCAAAAGCTGGATCGGCGGCAACGCCTACAAACTCATCTGCAACGCCAAATGCCCCGTCCTCGTCATCCGACCCGGCATGGGCTTCGACATGTCCTTCAGCCGTATCGCCATACCTCTCAACATCAGCAAAGCAAGCCGACGCAAAATACCTCAAGCCACAAAACTCGCCAAAACATTCGGCGCAAAAGCCATCCTCATCGGCATGCAATCCTCCTCACTCCTCTCAATATACTACCGCATAAACACCGCCGTAAAACAAGTCACACGCTACCTCGCCGACAACGGCGTAGAAGTCGCAAGCACTGCCATGCTCAAAGGCAAAGACAATATAGGCAAACTATTCGAAGCCGTAGCAGTCCAAAAAGCCGACATGGTCATCGTCGAAGCCGAAAACACTGGCTCCTTCTTCGCCGACCGTTTCCGACCCGAACTGACCGGCGTCATCAACAACTCCCCCTGCCCCGTCCTCGTCATCCCCGTTGAATACAAATAGAATGACCCAGGCCACGGACTCCACCGAGCCAACAAACTTCCTGCGCTTCTGCCCACATTGTGGCAACGCCCAATTCATAGCTCGCAGCCCCCGCCAATTCCTGTGCGAGGGCTGCGGCTTCAACTTCTTCATCAACGCCTCTGCCGCCGTAGTCGCACTAATCAAAAACAACAACAACCAACTACTCCTCGTCCGACGCGACCGACAACCAGCCATCGGCCAACTCGACCTCCCAGGCGGATTCGTCGACCCTGGCGAAAGCATCGAAGACGCCCTACGCCGCGAAATCCACGAAGAACTCGGAGTATCACTCCTCAACGCTCGATACCTCTGCTCCGCACCCAACGAATACATCTTCAGCGGCTTCAAAGTCCGCACCTCCGACATCGCCTTCGAATGCCAAGTCGACCACACACCCACACACGCCTCCGACGACGTACGCTCACTCGAATGGACTCCCATAGCCAACGTCCGCCCCGCCGACATGGCCTTCAGCTCCATCAGAGAAATCGTCTCCAAATATGTCCAAAGCCAACTGGACAAACACAACAAATAACACAGCGGCAATGACAAGGCCCCTCACGCTGATTCTATCATTGACGCTGACCCTCCACATCGCCTCAGCGCAAAGCACAAGCCCCACCGACGAAGCCAACAGCCACGAAGACACCTGGCGAGGCACAATCCCACAAGGCGGCTTCCACAAACACAACCTCCAAAGCGAATCCCCTAACTTCGAGACCATCAACACCGGACAAGGTGTAGCCGTCTGCCAATCAATAATCCAAGACAGCATAGGCTACGTATGGATCGCCACCACCAACGGCATCCTCCGCTACGACGGCATATCACTCGAACGCTTCGCCGACGACGACGTCATCGACTCCACACAAATGCGCAACTACGCACTCGAACTGGCCGAAGACACCTACAGCAACTGCATCTGGGCCTCCCGCGACTACAAAATGGAACTCGCCTGCATCGACAAGTCAACATTCCAAACACACACCATCACCTACTCCTTCAACGACACCGAAGTCTACCCACACCCCAACACCAACCGCTCCATACGCGGCCTCGTTGCACTCTCCGACTCCCTCCTCCTATGCCGCACCCGCCTCACCTTCTTCACCCTCAACAAGCACAACGGCAACGTCCGAGTCCGCAAAGTCCTCACCGCCGACCGCAACACCCCCCAAATGCCCTTCTTCAACACCGCCCCAGGAGTGTTCTACACCATCTGCGAAAGCCACTTGCTCAAAATCACCTCCTCCGGTGGGGGCGACACAATCAACATCAACCCCGTCGCCCTATGCGACTCCTCAGGCCAATCACTCTTCGTCAAAAACATGACCAAGGTCACCGACTCCACCCTCTGCCTCACAACCTACGTCAACCAAAACAACCTAAGCGTCCAAGAATACAACACACGCACCAACCAACTCCAATGGATATGCGACTGCCCCACCAACGCCGCCGCACACACCATCGCCATGGCCGACGACGGAGTATGGATCGGCACCAACATGGGCCTCACCTTCATCCGACTCAAAGACGCCAAACGCTTCGACTACAAAACAAGCAACTCCTCACTCTGCGAAAACAACATAAAATGCCTCCTCCGACTGCGCAACCAAGCCGTCTTCATGATCGGCTCCAACGACGGCCTCATGATCCTCAACTACTTCAAAAGCCGATTCGAGCACACCGACATGCGCCGATACTCCACCTCCGACGCCACACAAGTCCGAAGCATGGCCAAAGACTCTCAAGGCAACGTATGGGTGGGCAGCATCGACGGACTATACCTAAGAGACGCCAACAACAGATACCTCAAGAAAATCGACATCTCCTTCGCCGTGAACAAACGTAACGCCGCTTGGGTTCACCACATCGACGAAGTCAAAGGACAACAACGTATGGTCGTATGCCTCGCACGATGCGCCATGACCTACAACCTCAACGGCGAACTGGAAAAGATAATATTCGACCGACGCAACGACATGGGCGAAGGCAAAGCCATAAGGCAAATGCAGACCCTCCCTAACGGCGAAGCCCTATTCCTCATGGAAAACGAAATCGTCTTCATCAACACCGCAACCGGCAAGGAACAACGAAGAGTCAAAGCCCCAAGCAACGGCGTCCGCTTCATGAACGGCCACACCGACGACTACAAAACCTACTGGCTCGCCTGCCAAGACAACATGATACGCCGCCTCGACCTCAAATCCTACACCATAACAGATGAAGAACACTACGAACACTACAAGCTCGGCGACGAAGGCTTCGGACGCGTGAACATCATCCGCCACAACACCGTCAACGGCGTCAACGAACTCTGGATGCAAACCACCAACGGCAACCTCCTCTACAAAAACCCGGGCATGAAAGGCATCAAGCTCCTCGACGGAGACCTCGTGCCTTGGCGATGCGTCAAATCCCTCGAAGTCGACTCCGAAGGCAACGTCTGGATAGGCTCACACGACCGCTTATACCAAGTGAGCGGCATGCACCTGCGTGAATTCACAAGCGACAAATACGACATCTGCAACCGCTACCTCTCCATGGCCTCCGGCAAGGGCGCCAACGGCGAAATAATGGTCGGCGGACGCAACGACTTCGTAATCTTCACCCCAGGACTGTTCGACGAGAACGACTACTTCCCAGCTCCAGTCGTCTCCTCCTACGTGCTCGCCAACTCCGTCCAAAAAAACTACGACGAGATGGCCGCACACGAAATATTATACAACGGCGACAACATCGAAATACCAGCAGGCATCAGAAGCATTATCCTCAACGTCCGCTCCCTCGACTACGACCGCCCCGAGGATAATAAAATACAATGGCGCATGGAGGGCGACAAAGACTGGCGCAACGTGAGCCCCAACTGGCAAATAAACCTCACGCACATCACCGAAGGCAACCACACCGTCATGCTCCGCACCCTCGACGACGACGGCTTCGCACGGGGCGAACGAACCATAGTCGCTCTCCACAAGAGCGTATTCTTCTACGAAAAAACCATGTTCAGGTATTTCCTGATCGTCGCAGCCGTAGCAACAGCCATCCTCATCGTCATAATCAACAACAGGCGTAGCATGCGCATCAGGAAAAAACTCACCGCCGAGATGTCCGCAATGTCCAACATGCTCGTCGTCGCCAACCAAGAAATGCGACTCAACCAAGCCACCATACGCCAACAAAACGAGGAACTCGCACAAGCCAACCAAAACCTCGAACGCACAGTAGCGGAACGTACCAGCGAACTCGAAAAAGCCAAAGAGAAAGCCGAAGAAAGCAGCCAACTGAAGTCCGCCTTCCTCGCAAGCCTCGGCCATGAAGTGCGCACACCAATGAACGCCATCGTGGGCTTCGCCAAACTACTGCAAACCGACGACTGCTCCCCCGAGGAACGCTCCGAGTTCGCTCACCTCATCCTCGAGAGCAGCAACAGCCTCCTGTCCCTAATGGGCGCGCTCCTCGACACATCCCGCATCGAGAGGGGCGTGATGGAAGTCACCTTGGCCGACACCGACGTGTGGCGCGAGATTAACGACACATGGCGCATGCTCTCCGTCGAGAAGAAAAACAAAGACGTGGAGTTCAAACTCGACATCGACGAGAATCTACGCGACCAAGTGCTCGTAACCGACAAAGACCGCCTACGCCAGATTATCATCAACCTGACCTACAACGCATTCAAGTTCACCAACACCGGCAGCGTAACCCTACGAGCGCAAAGGGAGGACATCAGCATCCTACCCTCCTTGGGCTTGCCCGAAGGTAGGGTCGTGCCGCCCGACTACCACAACATACTCCTCGTCAGCGTGAAGGACACCGGCATAGGCATCCCCGCCGACAAGACAGAAGCCATATTCGAACCCTTCCTACGCCTCAACACCAACAAAGCTCGCTACGCCGGCCTCGGCCTCGGCCTCAACATAGTGAAGAGCCTCACTCAAATGCTCGGCGGCGACGTGTGGGTGGTGTCACACGTGGGCATCGGTTCCACCTTCTATTTCTACCTGCCATTTGGTCTGAAGAAGGACAAATAGGTTATCATGAGCATAAGCGGATTTGTAAAGCGACGACGTGACAAGGCGGAGCGCGCCGCGCACTGCGCCGAGATGAGGCTCAGCCACTTCGTAAAGGCGCGTTTCTGGCGCGGACACGGCGTCCATAGCCCCTTCGTATACAACATCATTCGCCACGTCATCACCGGCCGCCACAAGGACGACGAACTGCGCAAGGCCGCACGAGCCTACCGCGACTCACTCCGCGGCGACGTGTCACGCGTCGTCGTAGGCGGCATGGGCGCCGTGAAAGGTGTGCCACACCAAAGCACCGTGAGAGAGGTGGCAGAGAGAACCTCCGTAACCGACAAGTACGGGCGTATGTTGTCACGCCTCGTCAAAGAGCTGCGCCCAAAGAGCATCGTCGAGCTCGGCACCTCCTTAGGCATGGGCGCGGTTTATCTCTCGTTGGGCAACACCAACGCCCAGGTTGTGACCCTGGAAGGCCTGGATAGCGTCGCCTACGCCGCACGACGACACCTCACAGAGGCGCGCATATCCAACGTGCGCGTAGTGACTGGCGACATCGACGACACCCTCCACGAAGTCCTCGACTCCCTGCCCGACGGACGCGTGGAGTTCGCCTTTGTCGACGCCAACCACAGCCGCGAAGCCACACTACGCTACTTTGAACTCCTCACAAGCCATAAAGCCAACATGTGCACCATCGTCTTCGACGACATATTCTGGTCTCCTGGCATGACCGACGCATGGCGCACCATCGTCGACGATGAGCGCGTCATGACCTCAATAGAGCTGCCTCGCATGGGCATAGTGTTCTTCCGCAGCGGATGCCAGAAGGAGAAATACGTCGTAAGGTGGTAAAGGGCTAATAATAGCCCACAGTGCGCACAGAAAGGGTCGTAGGGGTGTCGTCAATCGATGTTATTTCTCGCGTCCAGTTGCCACGCTCGTCCACTTCATGCTGATATGTCATAGTTTGCCGCCGCCCGTCTGATGTCGAGAACGTGGCACGCGTGGGCAAGGCGTCAAGCCCCATAGTGATTCGTGTGGTGGTGCTCGTGTGGCTGTCGTCCGTGGCGATAGTGGTGAGGCGCGTCTTGTTGTCGTAGGTGTATGTGCTGACTATCTTCTCCCCATCGTTAAACTGCTCCGATGTTTGAGCCCAATTATTTGCCGTCCCCACTTCAGTCGTGCTTATGGTCACGGCATCAGCGTCAGTAAAGCGCATACGCGCAAGGCACCCGTCAGCAGTATACGCATAGAGCGTCTGTAACGTGCGGTTGCCCTTGGCGTCGTATGTCGTAGACACCCTGAGCTGCCTCTTGTCGTCATACTGGTATATCGTCTTGGTGTCAAGCTGGTTGTCCGTGTCAAAGGTCGATGTCTGCTCTATCAACCCGTCACGTGAATAGGTGCTGATAGTGTGGGCTGTCTGCGCCCCCTTAGCTATGGTGTGCCGCGAGTAATCCACCTGCCACGTTGTCGTCTCCACAGTATGCACATCGCCCACAAGCTGTGCCGCGGCGGCATGAGTGGCGTTAAGCGGTGCCACACCCGCCGGCTGGGCTATCACCAAGGCAGGCATCATGACAAAGGCAAGCAGTACAATATGGCGCATATTATTGTTTTTTGAATGGGATATATTCCTCAGGGTTATTAACGTAATTGGCAGGGTCGTCATACTCAAGTGCCTGAGCCTCATGCCGCGATATGATAATGTTCTGTATGGAGTCCACTTGCTGCGTGTTGACTACCAGCCCATGCTTATCATAGATGATGTCATATTCAAGCCCCTCATCAGGCTGCCGTATATGCCATTTGCCCACCGTTATCCCCCTGTCATATTCCCCCTGCGATGTCGGCTTGCCGTCAGGCCCATACGTCGTATACTGCCCCTGCAACTCGTCATCACGATACGTGCCTTGCGCCATCTTGTCCCCCGAAGGGTAATATTTCACGTACGGCCCCTGCCTGAGCGAGTCAACCCACGTCGTGAGGCTCAGCAAATGCCCATCATCATAAAACAAGGCCTGCTGACCATGCAACTTGCCATGCGAGTATATCGACGTCTCCAATAGCGTTCCATCCTGCATGTATATATTCCACGTCCCCTCACGCCGACGATTTATATACGCCCCCTTCGACTCCACCTTGCCATTACGATGAAATGTCTGCACATGCACAGTGTCACTACCCTCCGAGTACGTTATTATCGCGGCAAAATGACCATCAGGATAATAACGCTTGACCTTACCCACCGGACGCCCATCACAAAACGTCGCGGTATACCTATAACGACCATTAGGAAACTTCTTAGCCCACTCGCCCTGACGACGCCCCAACGAGTCAGTACGGTTAGGATAGTCGGGCAAGTTCACCTTGGGCGTCTTGCGTGCCGGAGCCTTCTTCTCCGTCTTAGGCCCAAAACTGTCAAGAAAGTTCTGAGACACCATGGGCAAGGGAAGTAACATTGCGAGTATGAGCGAAATGACGAGTTTGTTCATGTTGGTTGCGCTGTCTGTGACGTTGGCAAATATAGTGTTTATCGCTTAAAAGGCTTATATTTGCGGCTGTCAAATTAGCAAGAACCAAGATGACAAGACGAGTTTTGATGTTGTTGACGCTGGTCGCACTATGGCCAGCGTGGGGATTGTGCCAAACTTCTGGGGAGCTTAAAGTAGAGTTTATGACAGCATCACTCGACTCGCTAATGACTAAATGCCGCATAAGCAACGAGACCCAAACCTCACTGGAAGGCTTCAGAGTGCAAATCTACTCAGGCTCTGGCGTGAAGTCCAAAGACGAAGCCCAGAGCATACAGGCCAAGTTCCTACGCGCCCGCCCCGACGTGAAAGCCTACATCGTCTACAACGCCCCCTTCTGGCGCGTGCGTGTGGGCGACTTCCGTAGCAGGTCCGAGGCCATGGTCCTCTTAGAGGAGGTTAAAGGCGCATTCAGCGGCAGCTACATAGTGCGCGACAACACAGTGAAGAAGAAAACCTTCCGCAAATAACAGCAGACAGAGATTGTTCCCAATAGACATATATCGAAAATAGATGAGTGATTCTATAAAGCACGAGTGCGGTATAGCGTTAGTTCGCTTGCTGAAACCTCTCGAGTATTATCAACAGAAATATGGGACGTGGCAGTATGGGCTGCAGCGTCTATTTTTGTTGATGGAAAAACAACACAACAGAGGGCAAGATGGCGCTGGCGCGGTAGGCCTCAAACTCGACCAACCCACGGGTGAGCAATACATCTACCGTTGGCGGTCTAACGGCGACAACCCCATACAAGATGTGATTAACGGAATCAACGCCCCTCTCCTGACCGCACAAAAGAACGACCCCGAACTCTTCAACAACGCCCAATGGGCCAAAGAAAACCTCCCCTTCGTTGGCGAAGTTTACCTCGGACACCTCCGCTACGGCACTTTCGGCAACAACAACATTGAATACTGCCACCCCGTGATGCGCGAGAACAACTGGCGTAGCCGTAACCTCGCTCTCGCCGGCAACTTCAACCTCACCAACGTTGACGAGATTTTCGCCTCTCTCGTCGAACTGGGTCAGCACCCCAAAAACTTCTCCGACACTGTGACAATCCTCGAGAACGTAGGCCACTTTGTCGACGACGAGGTCCAACTACTATTCCGACAATACAAAAACGAGGGCCTCAGCAACAGAGAGATATCAGAACGCATCGAGGCGAGCATTGACATCCGTAAGATCCTCGAACGCTCAAGCAGAAAATGGGACGGCGGATACGTCATAGGCGGCGTGTTCGGACACGGCGACGCCTTCGTCACACGCGACCCTTGGGGCATCCGACCCGCCTACTACTACTACGACGACGAGATTGTCGTAGTGGCCTCCGAACGACCGGTCATACAAACCGCCATAAACGTGCGCTACTGCCAAGTCAACGAACTCCAGCCCGGCCACGCCATAATTATCCGTAAGAACGGACACGTGAGCGACGAACTCGTTCGCGTGCCACAAGAACGCAAATCCTGCTCCTTCGAGAGGATATATTTCTCCCGCGGCTCCGACCGCGACATATACCACGAGCGCAAGGAACTCGGCAAACTGCTCGCCCCAACACTGCTCCAAAAAGTAGGCTACGACATCGACAACACCGTATTCTCCTACATCCCCAACACCGCCGAGACCGCCTACCTCGGCCTCATGGAGGGCGTCCGCGAAGAAATAAAACTCCGACAATGCGAGCAGGTCATTGAAGAACAAGCCAAAGGCAACTTCGACCGCAACCGCTTCCTCGACATAATGCGCCACGAACCTCGTTTCGAGAAAATCCCCATCAAGGACGTGAAGATGAGAACCTTCATAACCGCCGACTCCGGACGAGACAACATGGTTGGCCATGTCTACGACGTGACCTATGGCGTAGTGAAGAACCTCCAAGACACTCTGGTGGTAATCGACGACTCCATCGTCAGAGGCACAACCCTGAAACGAAGCATCCTCAAAATCCTCGACCGACTTCACCCAAAGAAGGTCATAATAGTCTCGTCAGCCCCACAAATACGCTACCCCGACTGCTACGGCATAGACATGGCCAAACTCGGCGACTTCTGCGTATTCGCCGCAGCAATAGCCCTCCTCAAAGAGACCGGCCGCCAAAACGTCATAGACAGCGTCTACAAGTCATGCAAAGAGCAGCAAAACCTGCCCAAAGAGGACATCGTAAACTGCGTCAAAGACATCTACAAACCCTTCACCGTCGAAGAGCTATCCGCCAAAGTGGCGCAAATGCTCACCCCCGACGATATGCACGCCCAAGTCGAAGTGGTATTCCAAAGCGTCGACAACCTCCACAAAGCTTGCCCCAACGATAGCGGCGACTGGTATTTCACCGGCAACTACCCCACCCCAGGCGGCAACAAGGTAGTGAACACCGCCTTCATCAACTACATCGAAGGCCGCAACGCAAGGGCATACTGACACCACACAACCTCCCACATAAGGCCTCCCGGCTTCCCACACCCAAGGGAACCCCCGGGAGGCCTCTTCTTATACACCCCTCCCCACCCCCCAAAAAACACCTTATATGCTCCCTGCATGCTCCTTGCATGCTCCAACGATGCTCCAACGATGCTCCGCGGATGCTACCCCGATGCTCCGCGACTCTTTCCCGCTTCCTCGTCAAACAACAAATGCCATTTCCCGCCAATGTTTATTCCCCAATCTTACACCCTTCCTCCAAAAATCCTCAAATCCCAACCTCTCACACCGCCCATTTTCCAGTCGTGAGTGTGACGAATACCCCCTCCCCCGTTTTTTTCAACTATAAACAAATAATTCCCCCTCACCTTTAATCAAGCCGTAACTCCCCAATGTACTATATGACGAACACAAGACTTTTTGCCGCCATTTCTACGAAATATTCACAGAAATAGCGATTATATGGATTGATATTCGTATTTTCGCACCATATCACAGGCAACAAATAATTATCCGATGCTGATAGACTTCACGATTAGGAACTTTATGTCATACAGAGACGAAGTTTCGCTCAGTATGGCCGCAAGCACCACCGTCAAGGAGTGCGAAAACATCCGAGGCTGCTCCAACGTCTCCTACACGGACGACGCTAAACGCTATCTCAGAACTGCCGCCATCTACGGCGCCAATGGCTCCGGCAAGAGCTCCGTGATCGCCGCCATGAACGCTTTCCAATCCATGATTCTCCGGTCGGTCGTCGACGAGAAGATAGTCCAAAACCTATCACTCCAATACTACCGCTTCGACACCGCATGCGCCCAAAAACCAATCTCCATGCAAATGACTTTCATCTGCGATGGCGAACGATACAGATACGGATTCGAGGTCGGCCAAAACAAAGTACTGACCGAATGGCTCTATATATTGCTCGTGGGCAGCACCAAAGAGAGCTATTGCTTTAAGCGTGAGAATCAAACCATTAAGGTTAACTCCAAGGTGTTCAAAGGGGCAAGGGGCATTGAGTCGAAGACTCGAGACAACGCCTTGTTCCTTACCACCACCGCCCAATTCAACGTCGACTACGCCATGAGGGTGAAAGAGTGGTTCAGCGAGCGTTTCAACATCCTCTCCGGCCTGGACGACACTCTTGCCTATACGGCAAAAACCTTCATGCGCAACCCCTTAATCCGCGAGCAAATACTCAAGATGATTGGCATAGTCGACAACTGCATCAAAGACATGGATGTCAGGGAAAACGTGAAAGAAGTCAACGCCCCAAACCCCCAGTTCGAAATGCTGTCCCGCTTAGGCATACGTTCACAGCACGAACTGGAAATCCAAGCCACTCACGACCTGTACAACGCAGGCTCCATCGTCGGTCACGAGCAGCTAAACTTCAAGTTCGAGTCTTTGGGCACCACCAAACTCTTTGCTCTCCTCGGCCCTTTCTTCGACACAATACAAAGCGGCGGGGTTCTGGTCATCGACGAGTTCGGCGCAAGCCTCCACACCCAGCTCTCCATAGAGTTGCTCAAACTGTTCCATAGCACCATGAACACCTCTGGCGCGCAACTCCTCATCACCACGCACGACACAAACCTCCTGCGTAAAGACTTGCTCCGACGTGACCAAATATGGTTCGCCGAGAAAAACGAGACTGGCGTCTCCGACCTCTATTCCCTGGTCGAATACAAAATCAATCAGGCTAATAGCGTCCGCAACGATGCCTCATTCTCCAAAGACTACCTCCTCGGACGCTACGGGGCTATCCCCTATTTCGGCAATATCGACAAGTTCATCATGGAGTATGGCAACAAACAAGAAGAGTAAATTCGACAGCAAGTTTAAGAGCTCCACGCCTTCCGACTGCCGTACAGCCAATGTGCGCACCGAGCGTAAGGTCAAGGACGACTTGCCAAAACTGTCACTCAACTTCAAGGATTTCGACTTCAGCCAATGCCCTCCAGGACAAACACTTGAACAGTGGGAAAAAAAGAAAATGTTGGCTACCCTCATAAAGAAGTTTATCGACTTATGCGCCAACAACAGGCTCGAAGCCACTCAAATGAAACTTCTTAAGATTTATGGCGACTTCCCCGCAAACAGCTGTTTCTCAAAGCCAGATTACATCCAAGGTGATGTAGAATGGGGAACAATACAAAGAATCGGCGGTCAAAAACCAAGACTCGCAGGGTATATCATCGATTCCGTCTTCTACCCCGTATTCTTAGACAAAGACCACCTGTTCTACCCGTCAACAAAGAAACACACATAGAAGCACGGCGCATCCCGCCTCGCCCAATCCTCCCATTTCCCCCTCCTACATCTCCACCGTCACCTTCACATTCACCCGCCTACTCGTCAAGTAATTCGGCACCCCATAATTATGCCCCTCCGTGTCCGACACCCAGAAATACGATATCGTATTCGCGAAATCAAACAAGTTGAACACCTCCACGCCCACACGCGCCGAACGCAACCCGCGCCGCTTCTGGCTCCCGTCATGATTGAGAGCGAAATCCTTATACAGCCCAAGATCCACACGCTTATATCCCGGCATACGACTCGTAGCCTGCCACCGCTGACAGTTATGAGGCCCAAACGGCAAGCCCGACGCAAAGTATAGCGACAACATAGCACCGACACTCTTATTCCCAGGCATATTATCCTGAATAACCGACGAGAACTGCACCCGCTGATCCGTCGGACGTGGTATGCTCCCATGCCCATCACCATACACATCCTCCCGCGTCTGCAACACCGAGAGCGTAGCCCAACTCTCCGTGCCGTCTATCAACTGCCCATTAAGCTTGAAGTCTATCCCGGCCGCATAACCCCGAGCCCCATTATGCGCCTCATACCGCACCCGCACATTGTCAATGCTATACGGGTTCACGTGCCTAAGCCATTTATAATAAGCCTCTACCGTGAACTTAAACGGATGCTCCTCATTGCCAAAATACCTGTCCGCCGCGGCGAAAAGCTGCCAACTGGTCTGCGGGTTCACCTTGCGGTTCAATGTGGCGTCCGGCCGCTTCATCTCCCTTAGCGTCGGCAACTGCGAATATCTGCCATACGAAAGACGAAAGTTCCACCGCCCCACCTGATAACCAAACGTCGCACGTGGCCCATAAATAAGGTCCGAACCCGTATTCTGATATGCCACACGGAATCCCGTCACCACCCGCGCCCGACCCTCACCAATGGGTATTCCGCTGATAGTCGACCGAAAGAAACCCTCTGCACGTGTCTGCCGCAACACATTGTCCGCTTGCCGCAACTCGTCAAGCGTTATCTCGCGCGACGTGGGCGACGAGACGTACCCCGCCGAGTCCGTATACGCCCACTCGTCCGTCAAGTCAGAATAGTGGTCACGGGTCAACCTGACCTGCATGCTCATATCATGTATACCCCGCCTTAGGCGCGCATCAGCGGCAATCGAATACACCTCGCCAAACAAATAGTTGCGCGCATGCTGCATATACGCCCCAACGCCTATATTCTCACTCTGATCCGTCGCCTCCGTGGTCTGCGTGGCATACGCCTGTTGTAGCCAATATTCACCAAGTATGTCATATTTCTCCTCCTCCTCCGTCCGAAACATCGAGGCCGTAACACCAAGCGTAAGTCGCTCCGACATCTCACGACGAGCATTGGCAGCCACTACGCACGTGCGATACCTGTCGCGCTCCCCACCGTCAAAGTAGATAGTCAACTTGCGGGCATCCGATATCGTGCCGAAACTTGTCTCTCGGTCCGATGGGTAAAAGGTGTATGTATTCTGCGCATAATAAGCCAACAGCGAGATAGTGCTGCCCGCCGACGGCGCAAGTGTCCAATATGTCTGTACGTCGAAAAACTTAGGCGAATAGTCACCCCTCGTGTCAAGCGAGCCAAACAAATACTGGTTGGTCTTATATCGCAACCCCGTGATATGCGTCAACTTGCCCCCCATCGCCGACCCCTCGGCATGCACCTGAGCCCCAAGCAGACTGACACGCCCCCCGGCATGAAACTCCGTAGGACGCTTATAACGCACATCAAGCACCGACGACAACTTATCACCATACGACGCGTCAAACCCTCCCGCAGAGAAGTTCACCTCCTCCACCATGTCAGGGTTCACAAAACTAAGCCCCTCCTGCTCCCCAGAACGTATAAGAAAAGGCCTATATATCTCTATCCCATCAACATACACAAGGTTCTCATCAAAACTGCCACCACGCACCCTATACTGGCTACTAAGCTCGTTATTACTCGACACCCCCATCTGGCTCTTAAGCACCGCCTCTATGCCAGCGTCAGTACTGACCATGGCCGCCGCCACCCCAGCGTCAAGCGACTCAAAATTAGTGTCATGCCTATGCCCCACGACGTTCACCTCCTGTCCCTCCACATCCTGAGCATGCATCACTATGCGTATATCACGGCTCGCCGACGGTATAGACAACGTATCAGGCCTATACCCCAAACACCGCACCACCACACGCGCCGGATACGACCCCGAATACCGTATCGCAAACGCCCCATCAGCTTTCGACACCGACCCCGTGATGGTCGACAGCTCCATAATGGTCGCCCCCTCCACAGGCTCACCAAGCCCATCCACTATATGACCAGCAAACCCCTGGGCAAGGGATGCTGCGGGGAAAATCAAAAATATAAAGGGTATGAGAAAACGTAGATTCATAAGTGCGAAGATAGGCTAAAACTCGGAGATTGCGAGAATCTAACAAGGCTGAGAATAGAATAGCCCCGGCATCTTGGCGTGAGCCTTGACACCGGGGCCTCTCGAATCAAAACTTATATCGTGCTATAAGCTTCTTTTCCCCTTTGCTACTCTTTGGCCTTGAACTGCCAGAACGAAGCCTCGCTCCAGCTACCATAGTTCTCAAAATCACCTCCGTCAGGATATACGAGGGTCATGTGAGAATCGTCAATGTAGACAACCTCATAGTCGGTAACATACTTGCCACCACCATTAATCTCGTATGGCCAGAGCACAGAGTTCTCGCCCGTCTCAAGGTGGGCAATAGCCCATACAGTCGGGTCGTCCGCGCTGAGCGTAGCCGTGCGGTCTGTGTTAAAGGTGTACTTCGTAGTGTTGATGAGGTTGTTATTGCCATCATACTTCTTGAGCTCGCCCTCAGTGGTAAGTGTGAAGTAAGCCTTGAAGCTCTCATCACCCTGAAGCTTGCCTCCTACAGCATGCTTAACCTGGTCGTCCGTGCCAAAGGTCTCCTCATCGGTGATACCCCACCACTTGCAATTTGCGTTGAAGCAGAGAGACTCACCCGACTCACCCTTGTAGCCGATGTTGCCCCAAACAGCTCCACCAGGTGCCTCAGTGTTCCATGTCCAGCTCTTGCCCTTGCCATCAACGCCAACAGCACAGCCTTCATAGTCATCAGCCTTGAACTGCCAGAACGAAGCCTCGCCCCAGTTACCGTATGCAGCCGCAAAGTCGCCACCATCAGGATAAACAAGAGTCATCGCGGAAGGAGAAATGTACACAACCTCGAACTCTGTGACATACTTGCCACCACCGTTGATCTCAAACGGCCAAAGCACCGAGTTCTCGCCAGTGATGAGGTGATACTTAGCCCAATCCGTGTTCTCCGTCTGCTCCACTACCGAGTAAGTTGTCTTATTGAGCAAAGTGCCATTGGCATCATACTTCTCGATTTCACCGTCTTCAGTGAAAACCATGTATGCATCAAAACTCTCCTCACCGGTGAGCTTGCCAGAGACAGAATGGTTGAGCTGTTCCTCGAATTCCTCCGCGGCGGTCACGCCCCACCATTGACTATCACCACTCTTGTAGACAGCAGAACCATCACCACCACAGTGACCCATGTTGCCCCAAACGCGACCATTAGGAGCACTGGCATTCCACTTGTAAGTCTTGCGACCCGAATCAGAGCAGAACAACTTCTCAGTGGGCGTAAGGTCAGCCTTTACAAACACATTGGCACTCTTCTCCGCAACCACTCTCTCTCCATCAGAGTTATACATGGCCACGTAGAACTTCTGGTTGACGTCAGAGCCACGACCCGGAGCAATAGTGAACGTGCCAGACGCACCAATGGCAAGAAGATTCTCACTGCCATCAGCCTTGTAGTTGAACACACGGACTATCTGGGAAGGACTCGTGGTGTAGGTGAAGTAGTTGCCGTCGGCGGCTGCATTGCCGTCAGCGTCAGCTTGGGTGAAGGAGAAAGCCTCGCTAATCTCCTGCGAGGAGACTGTGATGTCACCGAAGCTGCCGTCCTCTTCCACGGGGTCGCATGCGCACAAAGCGCAAGCGGCGGCCATAAGGATATAACGTTTCTTCATTGTTAATCTTTTCGTTTAGTTCGTGGCCGTTGGCAGAGGATAGACCCCTGCCAACCTACCACGTTATACAATCACTAGTAAATAGGGGCAGACGTCATGAGACTCTCAGAACCTCCCCAACCTGCGTTCTGCTTCAGCACAGACTGGTCAGCCACAATGTTAATCTGCGACTCAGGGATAGGCCAGAAGCCATCCGTGTCAGCATAACGCTTAGACCATGAGCAAGAAGCGTGGTGCATCGTAGTCCAGTTGCCAGTGTAGTTGACTTTGGTCCCATTCTGACGCTGAAGGGTCTTTGCGGCAAGACATTCCGCTCCACCATCCTTGCCCGACCAACGACGAAGGTCATTGAAGCGCAAGCCCTCGCATGCGAACTCAAAACGACGCTCGTTCTGTACGTTGATGAGCGAGTACGACTGTGCGGGAAGACCAACACGTGCGCGTACCTCATTCATGCCAGTAGCGTCACCAGTAAGCTCCGTGTGCATAAGGAGGATGTCAGAATAGCGCATGAGCACGAAGTCCGTGTAGTGCGAACCCTGCATACAATTACCAGTTCCTGGAGCTGCGTTGCCCCCACTCTTAAGACGGTAGAAATCCCAGAAAATGTAAGGACCATCTGTCGTGCTTGACCAGTTAGAAGAGGTAAAATCAGAAGAACCTTGTGCCTCAGAAATGTCCTTAACAGTGATCGCGCAAAGCTTCTTGTTATATAAGCCAGGATCCTCTGTGCAAGATGTTGTAAAGGCGAACGTCTCCAACTCCGTCTCGCACTCAAGGACAGTAGCCCTCTTACGAGGATCAGCGTCGCTCCAATCATCCCAAAGCTGAGCATTGACAGTGCCCTGACCCCAACCCTGTGCGTAAGGGAAGGTCTTCTCACCACCATTCACATTGCCAGAAGCATCCTCGTCACAACGCAACGAGCAATAGAGAGACGACATGTTGCAGAGACCCATGCCCGAAGTACCATTCCAAGAAGCGGTGTTGCCGTAGGTCACCTGGAAGAGCTGCTCCTTGTTGCCATTGCCAGCCCAATATTTGCCAGCGGCATTGAGGTCACTTACGTATGCGTATGTCTGTGCGGTGAACTCGTTGGTGTAATCCCAAAGGAGACGATAGTCCTCAATAAGCTCATACTGACCACTTGCCTTGACGTCCTCAAGTATCTTGACAACATCACTCTTAGAGAGAGAAGTGCTCTCTATGCCCTGCTGCTCGGGAAGTGTGACAGCCTCAGGGTTAGCAGTAGCAAGCTCAGACACCTTCTTGTAGAAGCCCTCGTAGAACATGTATGCACGAGCAAGGAAGCCACCAGCTGCACCCTTGGTAGCGTGGCCATCACCCTGCGTGGTCTGACCGTAGCTCATGAGGTTGTATGCGCTCATGAAGTCAGCGAGAATGTGCGGATACACAACCTCCTCTGCACTCTGCTGTGGGCATACTGTGGGCGCAGCTGCGGTATAGTAGGCAGGAATATCACCCCACATCTGTGCAGCCCACAAGTAGAAGAGGCCACGGAGGAAGTAGCACTCACCAAGAAGCTGGTTGCGCGACTTCTCCTCAATAGAGTTGAGAATAGATGCGTCCGTACCAAGGATGGCATTAGCGCGAGCTATGGCAACGTAGGTGACGTGCCAAGTGTTGTTGGTCGCACTCGTCGATGTGCCAAAGTAGTCAGTATTGGTTACCATGAGGTGACCAATAGCGTGGCACTCGGTATCACCCGTGCCACCCGCGCCGTTGCAGTCGTCAGACGCAAGTATGTTGACGAAGAATGGCGCGTTAAGTGGGTTGTTCGATATGGAGTTCAGGCAGCCATAGAGGGCGGCAAGCTCCTTGTTGAGGTCAGCAGCGGTACCTGGATAGTTACCCGAGTTGGCCTCAGTATAGTTTTCGCTGTCGAGGAAGTCGTCACATGCCGTGAAGGAGCAGGCAAGCGACGCGGCGACAGCCATTGCTATGAGTTTTTTCATAATTCGTTTCTTGTGGGTTACACTTAGAACTTGATGTTAACGCCAGCGATATACGTGCGAGCCGTTGGATAGAGGCCGAGGTCAACGCCCTTTGCCCAATCGTTGGTGCCGCCAGACGAACCGACCTCAGGATCTACACCAGTGTAGCTCGTGAAGCATGCCACGTTCTGTGCCTGGACGTAAAGACGGATTTGGCTGAATGGCGAGCTCTTCCACAAGTTCTTGGTGAAGTCGTAGCCGAGGGTTATGTTCTGAATCTTGAAGAAGTCGGCATCCTGCATGTAGTTGTTAGATACCCACTTGTAGTTCTCATTGCCATAGCCAAGACGAGGCTTCTCGTTGCTCGTGCCCTCACCATGCCAACGGTCAAATGCGTCGGTGGTGTAGTTGCTATAGGGGTTAGCGAGAAGTGCCGTACGGTAGCACTGCATGATCTGATGACCAAAAGCGCCACTGCCGCTGACACTGAAGTCAAGTCCCTTCCAGTCAAGGCCGAGGGTGATACCAAGGGTGACGTCTGGGTTCGGGTCGCCAATCTCATGACGGTCATTGTCAAAGTCGATAGTGCCATCACCGTTCCAGTCATCCCAAATGCAGTCACCAGGACGAGCATTGTCAAGGACAGCCTTGCCAGCAGAACGAGCCTGGTCAATCTCAGCCTGGTTCTGCCAAATGCCGCTGTAGCTCATACCGCTGAAGTAGCCAATGGCATGACCCTTCTCAACGAGAGATACGTAAGAGGAGTTCTGGAAGAGTGCTGAGCCGGTGCTATCACCAATCTTACCAGATGCAGTGCCGAGCTTGGTAACCTCATTCTTGTTGAAGGCGAGGTTTACGCCAACATTGTAGTGGATATCACCCTTAGTGTCGTTCCAGTTGAGGGCAATCTCGAAACCCTTGTTCTCGACATCACCACCATTGATGTATGCGGCCTCTTCATAGCCGTAGACATCCTGCGTAGGAGCCTGCACGAGCCAGTCCTTAGTGGTCTTCTTATACCAATCGAAGGTAAGACCAAGACGGCTGTCAAGGAAGCGTGAGTCAAAGCCGATATTGAGCTGCTCCGAAGTCTCCCACGTTACATCAGGGTTAGGCTGGTTACGTGCGTATGCACCAGTGGTATAGTTGTTAGGAAGGGTGGTGTAAGAGTTGTCAGAGCTGAACTTATAACCATAGTCGGCATAGTCAGATGGCGAGAAGCCGATGTTCGAGAGGTAGACGTAGTTGTCAATGTTGCAGTTACCGTTCTGACCCCAAGAAGCACGTATCTTGAAGAAGTTCATAACCTCCGATGCGCTCTCCATGAAGTTCTCGTTGGTCATAACCCAACCCACAGATGCAGAGGGGAAGAAGCCCCAACGGTTGCCACGTGCAAAGTTGTTAGATGCATCACCACGTACAATGAGGGTGGCAAGATACTTCTCGTTGAAGTTGTAGTTGATACGACCAAACACAGAAGCTATTGTGCCCTGACCCTCAGTGGCAGTGCCGGTGACACCAGTCACGTTAGCAAGGTCGTAGTTAGAGATAAGGTTATAGTTGTAACCGTTAAGCACGAGAGAGTTGACTGCGTCAGAACCAGCCTGTGCCGTAGCAGAGAGGTCTGCGCTCCACAAAGACTTCTCAATAGACTGACCTACGAGTACGTCAAAGTGGTTGCCAGCAAACTCAGGCACGACATAAGAGAGGGTGTTCTCAACATTGATGCTCGAGCTTGCCCCAGCCTGCTGATAGACACTATAGTTGCCGCCCGACTCAGTAGAGCTTGTGCTATATGGCAAACCTACACGCTTGTTAGCGTACGAAGAGTAACCAGTGTTGAACTGACCACGATACTTCAAGTTCTTGATGAACTCTACCTCAAGGAAGAAGGTAGCGCCAACACCGAAGTCACGGTTACGGTTGATTGAGTTACGACCACCATTGTAAAGCGTCTGCAACGGGTTGCTGAATATCATCGAAGAGAAACCAGAACCGTTCTTCTCATACGAGGTGAGAGTGCCATCCTCATTCCATGCCGGAGTAAGAGGAGATGCGGCGTATGCGTCATGCATGACGTTCCAATAACCGTTGCCCTCGGCAAGGTCATGGCTCTTATGATACCAGAACGAGAGGTTCTCACCAATCTTGACTACGTCACGGTTATCCTTCTTGCTACGATAGAGGACGTGGTCAGAGTTGATACGCCCACCGTAACGACGATAGTCAGACGCATTGTCACCACCCATGATACCCTCCTGGTCCATGAAGTTGATCGACATAGCGAACTTTGAACGATCCGAACCACCAGTGAGGCTCAACGAATGGCTCTGCTGAATAGCGTCATTGTTGGCAAACTCTTCAAACCAGTCCGTACCGTCCCAACCATTGTTCACCTTGTCAAGAATATCAGCAGGCACCATCGAAGCCCAGTCAACAATAGAGCCGGTCTCATTGAAGACTGCCTCATTGACCACCTTGATATAGTCCTGTGCACCAAGAGTTGCAGGACGCTTCAATGCGTTCGACACGCCAACATAACCGTCATACTGGGCGGTCACCTTGCCCTCCTTACCCTGCTTAGTGGTAACGAGGATGACACCGTTAGCCGCACGCGCACCGTAGATAGCCGCCGATGCAGCGTCCTTCAACACGTCAATGCTCTCAATGTCATTGGGGTTAAGACCGTTAAGACCGTCATTCGCCGTGCCACTCTGCACACCATCAATGATGAGGAGAGGCGACGACGTGCCGATTGTACCAGCACCACGAATGTTGACCTTAAAGCCCTTACCTGGCTGTGCCGAGCTCTGAGTGATAGACACACCTGGCGACACAGACTGCATAGCCGTGAGGGCGTTGGTTGTGTTCATCTTCGCAATGTCATCACCGGCAACCTGTACCGTCGCACCAGTGACGAGCTTCTTCTTCTGAACACCGTAACCCACGACGATAACCTCGTCAAGGTCCGACGTCTCCTCTACCAGCGAGACATTGATAGGCGCGCCACTGAACGCTATCTCCTGGTTAGTGAAACCAAGGAAGGAAAACACCAAGGTCGAACCCTTCTCGGTCTGAAGTGAGAACTTACCATCAAAATCGGTGATCGTTCCGATGGTAGTACCCTTTACGACGACGTTCACACCCGGAAGAGGCTGCCCGTCAGATTCTGAGACGACTGTGCCAGTCGCTGTCTGCGCCTGCGCAAAGCAGTCAGAGGCCACCATGCCTTGCACGCACAGCAGCAAAGCGAAGAGCCACGCCGTAAGCGTATGCCTTCCACTCGTTGAATTTCTCTGTTTGTTTATCATGAGGTTTACTATTGGTTTGAGGTCCAAACAGGTTATCGACCGATAACACATATTCAGATTTGAAAGCAAATTTAGAAGTCTCACATCACATATTGTAATAGTATCTTAACATTGAAACGTAGGATTTAATCATTTTCGCGACCCGATTGTTCTATTATGCGACAAATATAGGCGAAACTGGACAAAACAGACCATAAATAGTACACGCAATCGTTTGCGATAGATAGATTAACGGACTGTAACGTATTGCACCCCAAAAACCTCCACCCCACACCCTACCTTATATAATACCCCACACATCCCACCTCCCCTCCACAACCCTCCCCACTTCCTCCCTACACCCTCCCAACATTATCCGACATACTGACCATATACTGACGATATACTGACAGAAACAGCCACACATACTGAAAAAAAGCTGACCTCAATGCCACACACACTCTCCCTCCACCCTCCTCTGGACGATTGTCACACATGAAAAAACAGTTTGTCACACATGCCAAAAATACCCCGTGGACAATCGTCCACCATAAAATGTCAATTTGTCCACCATGCCCGCCACATACCCGCACCCCATAAGGTGTTATTTTACGCCCATATTGGTATAATCATTAACTTAGCAGTCAAATTGCGTACTCCCCACAACATCCGAACCATACCATAATAGATAGGAGAAGTAATAATGTCTACTGATAAGAAAGGAAAGATTATCCTCACTGGCGACAGGCCCACCGGCCGCTTGCACCTCGGTCACTACGTCGGCTCTCTGCGCAGACGCGTCGAACTGCAAAACTCAGGCGCGTTCGACAAGATTTTTATCATGATCGCCGACGCTCAGGCTCTGACCGACAACGCCGACAACCCAGAAAAAATCCGTCAGAATATCATCGAGGTCGCACTCGACTACCTCTCAGTAGGCCTCGACCCCACAAAGAGCAACATGTTCATCCAGAGCTACGTAGCCGAACTCACCGAACTGTCGTTCTACTACATGAACCTCGTCACCGTCTCACGTCTCCAACGCAACCCCACCGTCAAGACCGAGATTCAAATGAGGAACTTCGAGACCTCAATCCCCGTAGGCTTCTTCACCTATCCCATAAGCCAGGCGTCCGACATCACCGCCTTCAAAGCCACCACTGTCCCCGCAGGCGAGGACCAGGAGCCCATGATTGAGCAAACCCGCGAGATCGTCCGACGCTTCAACCAAACTTACGGCGATGTGCTCGTAGAGCCGGAAATCCTCCTGCCCAACAACGCCGCATGCCTACGCCTACCCGGCACCGACGGCAAAGCCAAGATGAGCAAGAGCCTCGGCAACTGCATCTACCTCTCCGACAGCGAGTCCGAGGTCAAGAAGAAAATCAAGACGATGTACACCGACCCCACACACCTCCGCATCGAAGACCCCGGTCACCTCGAGGGCAACGCCGTATTCACCTACCTCGACGCCTTCTGCAAAACCGAGCATTTCGCGCAATATCTCCCCGAATACGCCAACCTCGACGAACTTAAAGCACACTACACCAAGGGCGGACTGGGCGACGTGAAGGTCAAAAAGTTCCTCACCGCCATTGTCGAGGAGGAACTGCGACCCATACGCGCACGCCGAGCCGAATTCGAAAAGGACATCCCCGAGGTCTACAACATCCTCAAAAAAGGCAGCGACACGGCACGAGAAATCGCCGCACAAACCCTCAAGGAAGTTCGCAACGCCATGCGTATCAACTACTTCGACGATGCCGAGCTTATCCAAAAACAAGCCGACTATTTTGCCGCACGTCAAGCAGCAGAGCAAAAATAGCTTTCCCCAATGCGCATAATCCTCACCACACTCGCCTCCGTAATGCTCCTCACAGCATGCGGGGGCGAATTTCGTCACCCCGACACCTCGGGCTGCGAACTCAATCTCTCCATCACACCTTTCTACAAAGACCTAATGGCCAACGATGCTGATATTCACCATCATACAGCATCCCTCGAAGATAAATACGGCGACTATTTCACCACCTTCTGCGCCAATGAGCTCCGTATCGGCCAAAAGGGCGACCCCATGTTCTTCGACGAACTGACTCGTTTCATCAACGCCCCCGAGAACGATGAGGTCATCCCCGCGTGCGACAGCGTTTGGAACTCTCTCAACATCAACGACGACATCTCCGACGCCTTCAGCTGCTTCCGCGCCATATTCCCCAACGCCCCCTACCCCTCCGCCGTCTACTGCCACTTCTCAGGCTTCAACGACCGTATGTTTGTCGACTCCACATACATCTCGTTCGGCATCGAGCACTACCTCGGCTCCAACTGCCGCTTCTACGCCTGGCTCCAAATCCCACAATACGCACGCTTCACCCGCTCCAAAGACTACATTGTCAGCGACTTGCTCAAAGCCTGGATATACAGCACAATGCCCGAGACCTCCGGCCGAGAGGACGTCCTGACCGCCATGATCTACCAAGGCAAAGTCCTCTACGCCCTCCACCGCTGCATCCCACGTATAACCGACGAACATCTCTTCGGCATGTCCTCCGACCAGATAGAATGGTGCAAGATCAACGAGAGCCGTATGTGGGCCTACCTCGCCGAGCATAAACTCCTATACAGCACTGTCCTCCTCGATAAAAGCAAGATTGTCAACGAAGCCCCATTCACCTACTATTTCGGCAACAAATCCCCCGGACGTGCCGCCCTCTACTGCGCCTACAACATCGTCCGAGCCTATATGTCACGCCACGACAACACCTCCATGACCGACCTGATGCGTATCGACGATAGCCAAGAACTCCTTAGCGGCAGCGCCTACAACCCCTAAATCGCCACTCCCCCACACATACAATCAGCCCCTCTAAAGTCCCGCAAGACCTTAGAGGGGCCAACCGTATATCAACTACCGCTCTCCCTATTTCCTGAACAAGAAGTGCTTAGTAATAGTCTCGTTGTTATACACGCAGGCTATCGTCTCGGCAAACATGTCCGCCACCGACAACACCTTTATCTTCTCACTCTGCTGACGCAACGGTATAGAGTCAGTGATAACCACCTCCTTAACCTGGCTACGCTCTATATTGTCATACGCCGCGCCCGACAGCACGCCATGCGATGCGAACACCCGCACGCTCTTCGCGCCCTGCTCCATCATCTTGTCTGCCGCCGCGCATATAGTCCCCGCCGTGTCAATCATGTCGTCAAGCAGTATCACGTTCTTACCCTTCACGTCGCCTATCACACGCATCTCGCCCACCACGTTCGGACGAGGACGATGCTTATGGCAAATAACCATCGGCACGTCAAAGTACTTCGAGTAGCTGTTCGCCCTCTTAGAACCTCCCGCGTCAGGCGACGCCATAACCATATCCTCAAGCCCCATCTGCTCAATATACGGCACGAATATCGTCGACGAATACAAGTGATCCACAGGAATATTAAAGAAACCCTGTATCTGATCCGCATGCAAATCCATCGTTATCACACGATCCACCCCAGCCGCAGTCAACAAGTCCGCCACAAGCTTCGCGCCAATAGCCACACGAGGCTGATCCTTACGATCCTGACGAGCAAAACCAAAATACGGTATCACCGCATTGATGCTCGCCGCACTCGCACGCTTAGCCGCATCAATCATCATCAAAAGCTCAAACAGGTTGTCCGATGGCTGAAATGTGCTTTGTATCAAGAATACATGAGAACCACGGATGGTCTCATTGTACATCGTCGTGTACTCACCGTCCGAGAAGAGCAGTTTATTGACCTTGCCAAGCTCCTGCCCAAACGAGGCGGAGATTTTCTCTGCCAGGTATTTAGTAGCCGAGCCCGAGAAGATTTTGACCGATGATTGAGGTTGCATTTGTTCTATGCCTTGTATCTTAAATTATTGGTTACATGCCCAACAAGAGGTTCCCCCGTTCGGCATACAACCGCAAAAGTAACAATTTATTAGCCTAATGTCAATCTGGCAGAACTATTTAACGTGGCGTTAATCTATACACCACACCCCAACTCCCTCTCCCCACACCCCTACCCCCTGATTTTCACCCCTTTGCCACACAACCATCACCCCAATACACCCTATCACCCCCTATCACCCTGACAACAAACAGTCCAACACGCCCCACACACCACCAACAACACCCTCCCTCCACACCCTCCAACAACAGTGGTAATTATCTGGTTTTTTGATAACTTTGTATTGCGCACTAATGTCTTACGGTGTCTAATCAAACAAGATGAGTCTGCTAAAGTTCTTGAAGTCCCGCGTTTTCTGGCTCCAAGTCGGAATCGCACTCGTGGCAATAGCGTTCCTGCTATGGCTCACATTAGAGATATTGGGTCACTACACCACCTCCGGCCGCACCGTCGTCGTGCCACAACTCGTCGGGCAACTCCAAGCAGATGTCGAGGAGGAAGTCCACAACGCCGACATGAGCCTGAAACTTATCGACTCACTCTACCGCGCCGACACCAAACCAGGCGCCATAGTCGACCAAATACCCGCCGCCGGCAAGAAAGTCAAGAAAGGACGAGTCATATACATCACCATAAACGCCTTCTCCAAAGAGATGACCACCATGCCCGCACTCGTCAACTTCTCCTTCCGCAACGCACGCGTCAACCTCCAAAACGCCGGACTCGAACTCGGCAAAGTCGACTCCATACCAAGCCCCTACGACGGCCTCGTCCTCAAACAACTCTACGACGGCAAACCCATAGACGCCGGACAAAAACTCCCCAAAGGCTCCAAAGTCAACCTCGTCGTAGGATGCGGCGCATCCGACGGCCCCACCACAATACCCTCACTCATCACGCAAAGCTACGAAGACGCCATCTCCGCAATAGCCGCCGCACGACTAAGCCTCGGCAACATAGACTTCGACGAGACCATACGCTCCGCAGCCGACACCTCACGAGCCATAGTCTACAGGCAAAGCCCCGCAGCCTCAAGCGGACACGTCGAGGCATGGAGCACCGTCAACCTATGGCTCACCACCGACATGACTAAGCTCAGCAACGCCATCCTCGCCGACGACGTGGAGGAAGACTACGACCTTTAACCCCCACCTATGCGCCCCCAAGATGACTGGGACGAGGACAACGACCTCGACTGCGACACCGACAACACCGACGAGCTAAGCCCCACAGGCGAGCTCTTCGAGCACTTCCACTTCACTGCCGACCAAGGGCAAAGCATGATCCGTATCGACAAATACGTAGTCGACCACGTCTCACACGCCTCACGCACCAAAGTCCAAGCCGCCGCCGACGCAGGCAACATCCGCGTCAACGATAAACCCGTCAAAGCCAACTACCGCGTCAAGCCCGGCGACGAGATTAGCATCGTCATGTCATGGCCACCACGCGAAATCGAAATCGTCCCACAAGACATCCCCCTCAACATTGTCTACGAAGACGACGCCCTGCTCGTGGTCAATAAACCCGCCGGCCTATGCGTACACCCCGGCGTAGGCAATCACGACGGCACCCTCGTCAACGCCCTCGCATGGCACCTGCGCGGACTACCCATGTTCGCCGATGTCAAAGACCCGCGACCCGGACTCGTCCACCGTATCGACAAAGACACCTCAGGACTCCTCGTCATAGCAAAGACCGAAGCCGCCAAGATGGACCTCGCCAAGCAGTTCTTCGACAAGACCACAAAACGCACCTACATCGCCCTCGTATGGGGCTCAATGGAAGAAGACCATGGCACCATACGCGGCAACATCGGACGCAGCACCCGCGACAGAAAGGTCATGGACGTCTACCCCGAGGATAGCGGCATAGGCAAACACGCCGTGACACACTACGAGGTACTGGAACGGCTCGGCTACGTCACTCTCGTCAAATGCCACCTCGAGACAGGCCGAACACACCAGATAAGGGCGCACTTCAAGCACATTGGCCACCCGCTATTCTCCGACGCTCACTACGGCGGCGACCAGATACTCCGCGGCACCACATTCCCCAAATACAGGCAGTTCGTGGCAAATTGCATGCAGATCCTGCCACGCCAAGCCCTGCACGCCAAAACCCTGGGCTTCCGCCACCCCGTGACCGGCGAGGAGATGATGTTCGACTCCGATGTGGCCGCCGACATGATGGCGTGCATTGAGAAATGGCGCACCTACACCTCAGGCCGCAACTGACCCACAACAGCAACGCAAACAACACAACAACATATACAATGAAAAAGACAATAGCCATTGTCTATGGCGGCTACCAGTCAGAAGCCGAAGTCAGCGCCCGCAGCAAAGAGGGTCTGATGTCTATGATCGACTCCCAACGCTACAACCTCATCCCCGTCGAAATCACGCGCGACAAGTGGGTGGCGCACTACAATAACGCCGAATGCCCAATTCTAAGGGACGACTTCTCCTTCGTCGACAACAACGGCAACAAGGTCTCCTTCGACATGGCATATATCACCATACACGGCGTACCAGGCGAAAACGGCCTAATGCCCGCCTACTTCGAGATGATAGGCATGCGCCACTCCACATGCCCCGCACTGACCGGCGCAATGACGTTCGATAAGTTCGTATGCAACAGCTACCTGCGCTCCTTCAACGTCAACGTGGCCGACTCCATCCGCATCCGCCCCAACCAAACCGTAGACGTAGATGCCATAATCGCCCGACTGGGTCTCCCCGTCTTCGTGAAGCCCACAGCCGCAGGCTCAAGCTATGGCGTGACGAAGGTCAAGACACCCGACGCCCTCGTCAGCGCAGTAGAAGCGGCACGCAAAGAAAGCCCCGACGTCATAATCGAGGCGTTCATGGACGGCACAGAACTGACCTGCGGCCTATACAAAACTAAAGCAAGAACCGTAGTGTTCCCACTGACCGAGGTCGTCACCCAAAACGAGTTCTTCGACTACGAAGCCAAATACACACCTGGCATGACGCAAGAGATAACCCCAGCTCGCGTGTCCGACAACGTCGCCGACCGCGTAAAGACTATCGCATCCCAGGTCTACGACATCATGAACATGAAGGGCATCGTACGTATCGATTTCATAGTGAAGAAAGACGGCACGCCCTTCGTCCTCGAGATTAACACCACCCCAGGCCAGACCAAGACGAGTTTCATCCCACAACAGATTCGCGCCGCAGGCATGAAGGAGAAGGATGTGTTCAGCGAGGTCATAGACGATATTCTTGCAAACGGATAACCATGAAATTCCTGATAGTAGGCCTCGGCAATATAGGCGACGAATACGCACACACTCGCCACAACACAGGGTTCGACATCGTGTCCCGCCTGGCGCAAGATGCCAACGCGGACTTCACCTCCGAGAGATACGGCGACGTCGCCCGCATGCGCATCAAGGGGCGCGACCTCGTCATTCTGAAGCCCAACACCTACATGAACCTCAGCGGCAAAGCCGTGCGCTATTGGGCCGACAAGGAGAATATCACGCCAGAGAATATCGTCGTGGTGGTCGACGACCTCGCCCTGCCCGTAGGCACCATAAGGCTCAAAGGCAAAGGCAGCGCGGGCGGTCACAACGGCCTGAAGAACATCACCGAGTTGCTCGGCACGGAAAACTACCCGCGCCTCCGATTCGGCATAGGCAACGAGTTCCGCAAGGGCGGACAAATCGACTTCGTGCTCGGCAAATGGAGCGACGACGAGAAACCCATAGTCGACGAGCGCATGGAACTGGCGGCAGAATGCATCCGCACCTACGTGTGCATAGGCCTGCAACTGACCATGACTCAATTCAACAACAAATAAGCCCATGGCAGACTCTATCCGCATAGACAAATTCCTATGGGCCGTACGTCTCTATAAAACCCGCACCATAGCCGCCGACGCCCTCAAACGAGGCAAAGTCTCCATGGCAGGCCAGCAGGTGAAGAGCTCGCGCATAGTGAAGGTGGGCGACGTGATCGCCATAAAAGTGCCAGCCGCCACACGCTCATTCGAGGTGCTACAAATACCGCGCAGCCGAATGGGGGCTAAACTGGTGAAAGACCACATCCGCGAGGTGACACCCAAAGACCAGCAAGACCTCCTCGAGATGTACCGCCTACAAATGACTATGCAACGCCAGAAAGGCCTCGGACGACCAACAAAGAAGGAGCGTCGCGACATGGAGTCTTTCTTCGAGATGCCCGCCACCGACGACTACGACATCTATTTCGGTGACGACGACGAGGACGACGACGATATCAACCAAGACTAAACCACCATGCTCATAGCCCAAAAGAAGAGGAAAGAGAATATCGTGGAGTATATCCTCTACATGTGGAATGTCGAGGATCTGATCCGTGCCAACAACCTCGACATGAAGCGCATAGACGAGTCCGTGATAGCCAAATACGGCATCTCCGACCCCGCGCTACGTCAGTCCATCTACGACTGGTGGGACAACCTCTGCGCAATGATGAAGCGCGAGGGCAAAGAGAAGTCAGGCCACCTGCAAATCCTCACCATGCTCGCCAACGACATCTACAACTACCACCTCTACCTCCTCACTCAGCCCGACGAGATCCCCTACCAAAACGCGTTCAAGACGGCTTGGCCCGACCTCTCCCTCTTCATGACCAAAATCCCTAATGGCGAGAACACTCAGCACATCCTCGTCGCCCTGACCGCCATATACGACTTCTATCTCCTTAAACTACAAGGCAAAACAATATTGGCCGACACCACGAACGCCATGGTAAGGATTAGCCACTTCATGGCAATTCTAAGCCAGAAATACCTGAAGGCGGAACGCGAGTTGCACCAAGACAAGGAGGTAAGCCCCAACGGCGACTATGTGGCACCCAACAAATAAAACTCCATGAAAACCATAGCGATAGCAATCACCCTCCTCACCACATTGGCATCAGCCTTCGCTCAACCCCTCAAGCCAGGCTTCTCAAAAGCCGAATATATCGAGTGCCTAAGCATGGCGTCACACCTCGACAGCCTGAAGGTCGACGACATATACCTTTGCCCCGCCCCGCAGTCGTTCTCCAAAGTCTATGTGTCGCCAAGCGTAGGTTTCGACAACGCCTGGGAACTATGGGAAGACAAGTCCACCGGCGTAATGGCTATCATGACCCGCGCCACAGTCAGCACCACCATAAGCTGGGGCTCCAACTTCAACGCCGCAATGGTCAGAGCCGTAGGCACCATACACGTGGGCCGCGACATGCACTACGACCTATGCCCCGACAGCCTGGCATGCGTCCATGCAGGATGGGTAGCCGGCCTCATGACCATGGCCAACGACATCCTCTCCCACGTAGACTCCTGCGTAAAAGCTGGCCATCGCAACTTCCTCATATCCGGTCATAGCCAAGGCGGGGCATTGGCTTACCTCACCACAGCCATGCTAAGGCGCGCACAAGCTAAAGGCGAGATACCAAACGATGTCCGCTTCAAGACCTACACAAGCGCAGCCCCAAAACCCGGCGACTACGTCTTCGCCATGAACTACGAAGCCATGACACAACCAGGATGGTCTTTCTCAGTGGTCAACGCCGACGACTGGGTGCCCGAGACTCCCCTAAGCCTCCAGCGCCCCGTGGATTTCCGCCCCACCAACCCCTTCACACACTTCGACGAGATGCTGAAAACCCTGAAACCCACGCAAAGGCTGAAGGTCAAAGCTCTCTACCACAAGGTGTATAAACCCGTAGAGCAAGAGGTCGAGAACTGGACAAAATACCTCGGCACAACCCTCGGCGGCATGCTCGAAGAGGCCAAGCCTTGGTTCACGCAACCACAATACGTGAAGTGCGTCAACTACGCCCGCACCGGGCAATTCATAGTCCTGATGCCCGACGCCGACTACTACGTCTCCCACCCCAAGGTGGCCAACGATGCCTTCGAGCATCACCAATACAAGGCCTACTACGACCTCGCGCTGAAACTACCCGACTAAAAAGTAAATCAAGTGAGATGATAGAAGTACGACCTGTCGTCACCGAGACCGACGAACGCCTCTTCGTAGAGCTGCCCTACCGCCTCTACGAGGACAACGACTACTGGGTGCCTCCCATCAAGGCAGACGAGATGGCGTCCTTCAATCCCCACATGAACCCAGCCCTCGCGTTCTGCGACGCTTGCCGATGGATTGCCGTCGAGGACGACAAGTGCGTAGGGCGTATAGCGGCTATCATCAACCCACTATGGAACGATAAGGCGAATAAACGCACCGGCAGGTTCTCCCGTTTCGAGTGCGAAAATCGTCAAGACATAGCCCACGCCCTCTTCCGACGTGCCGAGGAGTGGCTCGCCCAAAGGGGCATGGACAGTGTGGCAGGCCCACTGGGCTTCAGCAATTTAGACCAACAAGGCCTCACCGTGTCAGGATTCGAACGCATGGCCGCCATGGGCTCATCGCTCACCCTGCCCTACTACGTGCAACTCGTGACCGACGAGGGCTACGAACCCCTCCAAGATTGGTTCGAGTATCGTCTCACCGTCGGCAAGCAGATGCCCGAGAAGGTGACTCTCGTAGCCAAAGCGGCTCGAGAAAAGTTCGGCCTAAAACTGGTCACAATGCGGTCAAAGGACGACATGCTGCTCAAGGCAGCCGCCATAATGGACTTGTTCAACGTCGCCTTCGACCCACTCTTCGGCACCTACCGCTTCACGGAGGACATGAAGAAATACTATGCCCGCCACTACATGGAGATGCTCGACCCCGGTCTCGTAGTGGCCGTGGAGGATGCCAAAGACCCCAAGCACCCCGTCGTCGGCTTCCTCATCGCTATTCCCTCCATCACGAAGTCTCTCCGCAAAGCCAACGGCTCCGTTGGTGTCCTCGACGCATGCAATATATGGGTGGAACGCAAGCGCACTGCCGAAGCCGAGATTCTGCTCGCCGCCGTGCGACCCGATGTGCGCCGCCGTGGCGCGTTCTCCCTGATGGTGGAGTATATCATCAGCGAGTTCATTAAGCGCGGCATCACCTCTATCGAGACCACCGCCATACTCGACGGCAACGACAGAGCCTCAACTCTCGTCAAAATCTTCCCACACGAGCGGCACAAGCAAAAGCGATGCTACATCAAGAGCCTCTAATGTCTTGTCGCGATACAGATAAGCTCCCCTATTAGCATTATTTAAGTGCCGACTTGCCGTCTGCTTGCTAAATTTGCCACGTCCAAAAGGGACACTTTCAAGAGCATTTAGACAATGGCAGAAGAACAACGGGCGGAAAAAATGACAATCCGCCAATGGGCCGCATTGATAGGCTTGACTATGGCGGCATTCATTTTCAACACGTCGGAGTTCGTGCCGATAGGTCTGTTGACGGACATCGCCGCCGACTTCGGCAAGACGGAGAGCGAGACGGGCATGCTGATCTCAGTCTACGCTTGGATGGTCGCCCTGATGTCTTTGCCGCTGATGATTCTCGCAAGCCGTATGGAGATGCGCCGTCTGATGCTTCTGCTGACCGGTTGCTTCGCCGCATGCCAATGCCTCTCATGGCTCTCTGTCTCGTATGGGATGCTCATGCTGACCCGAATAGGCGTAGCCTGCTGCCACTCAATATTTTGGAGCATAGTATCACCCATGGCGGTGCGCATAGTGCCAAGCAAATACAAGGCCCTTGCGCTTAGCACCATCGTGACAGGCTCGGCAGTGGCAATGATATTGGGCCTGCCCCTGGGCCGCGCCATCGGTCTGTGGATCGGGTGGCGCATGACGTTCCTGAGCGTGGGCGGCTTCGCCACGTTCATACTGATTTTCATGGCGCTGACTCTGCCCGAATTGCCAAGCCGCGGCAAGTTCTCCGTCAGGAAACTGCCCGTACTGCTATCCAACAAAGCCCTACTGGGACTCTACGTGTTCACCCTCGTATGGGTCATAGGCTACTACACGGCATATAGCTACATCGAGCCATTCCTGGGCAAGGTGGCTGGCATGTCCGAAGACCATATCACCCTCACTCTCATGCTGTTCGGCGTGGCCGGCATCGTGGCAGGGCAACTGTTCACCCGCATCTACGGGCGCGGTCCTTTGCGCTTCATCGGTTTCATGGCCGTGGGCATGACGCTCAGCCTCTTCCTCCTTCTGCCCGCGTCATGGGCAATAATAGCCACCATCGTGGTATGCCTGATGTGGGGCGTATGCAACACCTGCTGCAACGTGGCATCACAAAGCGAACTGATCGCCATGACCCCAAGCGACAGCACAGCCGTGGCAATGAGCATATATTCGGGCATATTCAACCTCGGCATAGGCACCGGGGCAGCCGTAGGTGGCGTGGTATGCGCCGCATCCGACGTATGCTGGGTAGGCGTGGCAGGCGGCGTTTGCTCCGTCGGCGCACTCGCCGTATGGTTCTTCTGGCTACTGCCTCAACTCAGAGCCTTAAAGGCGGAATAAAAACACAAACAAGATAACGATATGGCAATATTCGGCACTCTCCAGACGCTCGAGCGTCAAGCCGACCCCAAGAAGTTCGGGGCGGCACTCCATTTCCTCAAGACATACAACATCTCCTCTGTCTTCGACAACCTCTCCGATGGCGAGAAAAAAATAGTGGAGATCGACGGCAAGAAGGTCTACGCCATATTCCAAAAGTACAACACGAAGAGCCTCTCCCAAGCCCGCCTCGAAGGCCACAAGAAATACATCGACCTCCAGTTCATCCACAAGGGCACAGAGCAAATAGGCTACGCCGACATAGCCGACATAACCGGCCCCGCAGACTACGACCCCGCCAACGACATCTTCTTCACCACCGCCCTCCGCACATCCTTCATTACCCTCGCCCCCTCACAAGCCGCCATCCTCACCCCCGACGACCTCCACGCCCCCTGCCTCTCCACCTCCCCTCTCCCCACCCCCGTCTGCAAAATAGTGATAAAGAT
>CAZPPW010000003.1:0-52103 GCA_964588595.1 uncultured Marinilabiliaceae bacterium | reverse complement strand
GTGGGGGTTATGCTTCGGCTTGGTATAGGGCGGCGATGCTGTTGGCCATGGCGGAGAGTTGTTTGACGGCGGAGAGGGGGGCGAGGATGCGGACTTGGTTGCCGAAGGATAGCACTTGCTGGTAGAAGTCGAGGGTGGTGCGGACATGGAGTTCGAAGCGTGTGCGGTTTGCGGCGACGTCATCCTCGGTATGTGGCAGTTCGGTTTGTGAGGTGTGGATGGGGAGGGCGCGCATATAGTTGGCGAAATTGCCGTAGGCGGCTATGAGGACTTTCTCGACGGGTTTTGCCATGTCGGTTATTATGCCGCAGCAGCCTTCGAAATACTCATCGATATTGAACTTCTTGTCGGCGGTGAACTTCTTGTCTGTGGGTGTGATGCGCTCGATGCGGTCGAGGGCGTAGTTGCGGTATTGTCCGTGCTCCTTGTTCTTGGCCACCACGTACCATCGGCGACGGCTTACTTTGAGGGCGTAGGGTTCGATTTGCGCGCGTGAGACTTTGTCTTCGTAGAGGTTATGGTAGTCGATGAGGATCACCTCGTTGTTGCGCATGGCGTTGGTTATGGAGGGGAGCCACTGTCGGCCGGAGGGGATGTCCTCGAAGATGATACGTCCGACGAGAGATTGGTCGGCTTTGAGTTGGTTGAGCGTGGCGTAGGAGTCGAGGAGCCAGTTACGGGTGTCGTTCATTTGGTCGAGGCAGGGGATGTAGTAGGTGTCGGTGCTGCTATCGCACTCTATGTCGACGCCGAAGATGTCGGCTATTGCCTCGCGGTGACGGTGGAAAGTACGTGCTGGGAAAGGTTCGCCGTCGGGGTTGAGGGAGGATTCGCGTAGCCAGGCGTTGGCCACGTCGGAGTATTTGACGTTTTTATGGTTGCGGATGTATTCGATCAACCACACATAGCGTCCAAAAAGATAGTTCCGCATAACGTGTCGTTTTAGTTAGCTGTGCGAAAGTACCAATTTTTCTTTAATACATAGCAAAGAGATTATGATTTTGCAGCTGTGGGTGTGCGGGGAAGCGGAAAACACGGGCTGTCGCGATGATATGATGCGACAGCCCGTGCCAATCGTTGACTGTAATTATACCTTAGTCTTAGTGTTCACGCACGTCGACGAACCACATGGAGCCGTTGCTTGCGCCGAAGAAGTCGCCGTGGTTGGTGGTAGCGATAAGGCTGCTGCCGTCCTCGCTGATGCTGTAGAACTCGCCGACGCTACGGTTGCCGCAGAAGCGTTCAGTCCACCTGATGCCGTCTTGTGAGCTCTCGAGCTTGTTAGGGTCGGAGGGGTTGATGCGAATAGTTTCCTGACCCCAAGATACTGAGTTTGCCATTCTTTATAGTAATCTTTGATGTTAGTATTTGCTTTGTTTGGAATTATGGTAGCAAAGTAAGGCGTTGGATATGCCAAACCATGACATACATACGCACAAATGTTATATTTGTTGCCCGATGGTTGTCATTATGTACTCATTTTAAACAGAGAGTAGCATATAGTGTGCCAAACTTGCTGTTTAGATGACGCGAACTTGGGGAAGATTTGGCGGAGGGCGGTGATGTGGGGCGGGAATGTTGCGTGCGTGGGGTGAAAATGAAGCGCAGGGGCGCGTAGGGGGTTGGAGGCGTTCAGTTGGGGAGGGTTGTGGCGGGACGTTAACATTATCCAATACTAAGGTGCTAAATTGCGGATTGCGTTCTGATAAGTTATCTTCGCGTACGATTATTATTTAGTCATGGCAGACAGCAAAGAGATACTGGAGGAGTTGGCCCAGGAGGGTTATGAGCATGGTTTCTCGTCGGATATTGAGACCGAGACAATAGCGCCGGGGTTGAGTGAGGAGGTGGTGCGGCTGATATCGGCCAAGAAGGGGGAGCCAGGGTGGTTGCTTGAGTTTCGGTTGAAGGCGTATGAGCAGTTGAGGAAGATGTCGCAGCCACATTGGGCGCATTTGAGGGTGCCCAATGTTGATTTGCAGAAGATAATCTATTATGCGGCGCCGAAGAAGCGGGAGCAGTTGGGAAGCCTTGACGAGGTGGATCCGGAGATAAAGAAGACCTTTGACCGCCTTGGGATACCTGTGGCGGAGCAGGAGAAGTTGGCGGGCGTGGCGGTGGACGCTGTGCTTGACTCTACGAGTGTGTCGACGACATATAGGGAGCGGCTTGCGAAGGATGGGATTATATTCTGCTCGATAAGTGAGGCGGTGAGGAAACATCCGGAGCTTGTGCGGAAGTATTTGGGGACGGTGGTGTCGTATGCGGATAATTATTTTGCGGCGTTGAACTCGGCGGTGTTTTCTGACGGGTCGTTCGTGTATATACCTCGCGGTGTGCGGTGCCCGATGGACTTATCGACATATTTCCGTATCAATGCGCAGAATACGGGGCAGTTTGAGAGGACATTGATAGTGGCGGATGATGATGCGTACGTAAGTTATTTGGAGGGGTGCACTGCGCCGATGCGAGATGAGAACCAGCTACATGCGGCGATAGTGGAGATAATCGTGGAGAACAGGGCGGAGGTGAAGTATTCGACTGTGCAGAACTGGTATCCCGGCGATAAGGATGGCAGGGGAGGCATATATAATTTCGTGACGAAGAGGGCGTTGTGCAGGGGAGAGAAGTCGAAGGTGTCGTGGACTCAGGTGGAGACGGGGTCGGCAATAACGTGGAAGTATCCGTCGTGCGTGCTTAAGGGAGATGGGTCGATTGGTGAGTTTTATTCTGTGGCGATGACGAACAACTATCAGCAGGCGGATACGGGGACGAAGATGATACACATAGGTCGTGACACGCGAAGCACGATAATATCGAAGGGCATCTCGGCGGGGCATAGTGAGAACTCGTATAGGGGGCTTGTTAAGATAGGTGCCGGGGCAGAGGGAGCGCGGAACTACTCGCAATGTGACAGTCTGCTTATGGGTGACAAGTGCGGGGCTCACACATTCCCGTATGCCGATGTGGCGAACCCTACGGCACAGATAGAGCATGAGGCCACGACGAGCAAGATAAGTGAGGATCAGTTGTTTTATTGCAATCAGCGAGGTATAGCGACGGAGGAGGCGGTGGGTTTGATAATCAACGGCTATGCTCGTGAGGTGTTGAAGCGGTTGCCTATGGAGTTTGCTGTTGAGGCGCAGAAGTTGCTGTCGATCTCTCTTGAGGGGAGCGTGGGGTAGGCGTGTGGGCAAAGGTATAGTAAAATAGAATCTGAGTATCAGATGTTAAGCATAAAGAATCTACATGCCAGTGTTGAGGGCAAGGAAATCCTCCGTGGCATAAATCTTGAGGTAAAGGCGGGAGAGACTCATGCCATCATGGGGCCTAATGGTTCGGGCAAGAGTACGCTCTCGGCTGTGTTGGCGGGCAATCCGGCATACACGGTCACTGGGGGCAGTGTGACGCTCAATGGCAAAGACCTTTTGAGTATGAAGCCGGAAGACCGTGCGAATGAGGGTATATTCCTGTCGTTTCAGTATCCGGTGGAGATACCCGGGGTGTCGATGGCGAACTTCATGAAGGCGGCGGTGAATGGTAAGCGGAAGTACAGGGGAGAGGAGCCGCTGTCGGCGTCGGCGTTTTTGAAGTTGATGAACGAGAAGAAGAAGTTGGTGGAGATAGACTCGAAGTTGACGAGCAGGGCGGTGAATGAGGGATTCTCGGGAGGTGAGAAGAAGAAGAATGAGATATTCCAGATGGCGATGTTGGAGCCGTGCCTACGGATATTGGACGAGACGGACTCTGGGCTTGACATTGACGCCTTGCGGGTAGTGGCCGGGGGAGTGAACAAGTTGAAGACGTCGGAGAATGCGACGATAGTCATCACGCACTATCAGCGGTTGCTGGACTATATTGTGCCGGACTATATACACATATTGTATCATGGTCGGATAGTGATGACTGGGGACAAGGGGCTTGCGCTGGAGTTGGAGAAGCGTGGGTATGATTGGATAAAGGAGCAGTTTCCTGATTAGAGGTCGCCGTATGGAAACGAGCAGCATAGTGAAGGAGATACTTGGGGCGGTGCCTGTGGGGGAGTATTACCTGTATACGGACATGGGGGTGGTGCTTGGTGGCATTGAGCGTGTGGGGAGGGCGGGCATCTCGATGAATGGGAAGTCGTTGGCGCTTGGAGACAGTGGGATGGGTGAGGAGGCGCGGCGAGGTGCGCTTGAGTATATTGTCGAGATGGTGAAGAGGGACCGCGGGACGCAGTTGTATTTGGACTATCTGGCTAACGCGGCTACGGGGTTGAGTGCGGAGGTGGAGCTTGAGGATGGGGGGCGATATGATATTGACGTAGACGCGCAGGAGGGTGAGGGTTTGTTGTGCGTGCAACGGCTTGTATTGCATGCGGGGGAGAACGTGCGTGCGGACGTGGTGCTGCACGTGGCGTCGGCATCGACATTGCTACTTCAGACGAAGATAAACGCCGGGGCGGGGGCGGTGTTGCGGATTGTGGTTGTGCAGGATGGGGAGGATAAGCAGATATTGACACGGACGACCATTGACCAGGAGGCGGGGTCGGATGTTGACATCACGTATGTGAATTTCGACCCTAAATTGGCACGGAATGAGGTCAAGTGCGGTATGCATGGGGAGGGGTCGAAGTTGAAGCTGAATGGTTTGTATGTGGTTGGTGGGGATCATAGGGTGGACAATGAGACGCTTGTGGAGCATCACGTGGGGCGCACGACATCGGGACAGTTATTCAAGGGGATAGCACACGGGTCGGGGCGTATGGCGTTTGGAGGTTTGATACTTGTGAAGCCTGATGCGCAGAAGACGTCGGCGGAGCAGACAAACCGGCATTTGCTTGCGTCGCGGGAGGCGCGGGGATATTCGAAGCCGCAGTTGGAGATATACGCGGATGATGTGAAGTGCTCGCATGGGGCCACTACGGGGCAGATTGACCCGGGGCAGTTGTTTTATATGCAGCAGCGGGGTATAGACGAGGGGACGGCGCGGCGGTTGTTGGCGGCGGCGTTTGTGGGTGAGGTGGTGGACGCGATACCATTCCCGGAGATACAGAAACGACTTCGTGAGCGTCTGACGGGCGAGACGGAGGTTATATAAACAGAGGAGAAGATGTCATTTGATATAGACACGATCAGGGGTCAGTTCCCGATATTGGGGGAGAAGGTTTATGGGCGTCCATTGGTGTATTTGGACAATGCCGCCACGTCGCAGAAGCCGCGGTGCGTTATTGACGCATACGACAGGGTGTATGAGAAGGTCAATGCGAACATACACAGGGGCGTGCATCATTTGAGCAATGTATGCACGACGCTGTATGAAGAGGCTCGGAAGGAGGTGGCGGGGTTCATTAACGCCAATGACCCGACGGAGATAGTGTTCACGCGAAACACTACGGAGGCGATAAACCTTGTGGCGTATGCGTGGGGGGACAAGTTTGTGGGTGAGGGAGATGAGATTGTGGTGACGGTGTTGGAGCATCATTCGGACATTGTGCCGTGGCAGTTGCTGTGCGCGCGGCGTGGTGCGAAGTTGCGTGTTGTGGATATTGAGGATGATGGGCGGTTGCGTATGGGGCAGTATAGGGAGTTGTTGAGTGAGCGGACTCGGTTGGTGTGCGTGGCGGAGGTGTCGAATGTCATGGGGACGGTGAATGATGTGAGGGAGGTGGCGAGGATGGCGCATGAGGTGGGAGCGTTGTGCTTGGTGGATGGGGCGCAGAGTGTGCCGCATAGGGTGGTGGATGTGAGGGAGTTGGGGTGTGATTTTTTGGCGTTTTCGGGGCATAAGGTGTATGGGCCGCTTGGTTCGGGGGCGTTGTATGCGAGGAGGTCGTTGCTTGATGAGATGAATCCGTGGATGGGAGGAGGCGAGATGATAGACAAGGTGTCGTTTGGTGGCACTACGTTTGCGGAGCCGCCGTTGAAGTTTGAGGCTGGCACGCCGGACTATGCGGCGGCGGTGGGTTTGGGGGAGGCGATAAGGTTTGTGCGGGGGATTGGCATGGAGGCGATAGATGAGCAGGACAGGCGTTTGGCGCGGAGGACTATTGAGGGTTTGCGGGCGATAGGTGGTGTGAGGATTATTGGAGAGAGCGAGCCGCATTCTGGGGCGGTGTCGTTTTTGATAGATGGGGTGCATCCGTATGACGCGGGGATGATATTGGACAAGTTGGGTGTGGCGGTTAGGACGGGTCATCATTGTGCTCAGCCGCTTATGGAGAGGTTTGGGATAAAGGGTACGGTTAGGGCGTCGTTTGGGGTGTATACGTCGGAGGGTGATATTGACGCGTTGTTGAATGGTGTGGAGAGGGTGAAGAAGATGTTTGGGTAGGGGGGTGTTTTAGGGGGTGAGGGCTTCAGATTTGGGTGTGGGAGTGGGAAATGTTGGGGGAGGGTTTGTGGTGTCGCCGCTGTGGTTGTATTTTCGTGGAGACAAAAAGATAAAGACATGATAGAGTTGCTTAACATTATCGCCCCTCCGGTGATAGGTGGGGTAATTGGCTTGATTACGAATGACATAGCCATAAAGATGCTTTTCCGTCCGCAGAAGCCGAGGTATTTATTTGGCAAGCAGTTGCCGTTGACGCCTGGTATGATACCGAAGAATAAGTCGCGGTTGGCGTCGGGGATAGCGCATATGGTGTCGGATAAGTTGATGAGCGCGGATGTGTTGTCGGGGGCGTTGTTGGGGGAGGATATGATAGAGAGGGTTCGTGGGAAGGTGAGGGGGTATATTGAGGAGCGGAGGACGGATGAGAGGGCGTTGCGGGTGGTGCTTGGGGAGATGTTGTCGGAGGAGAGTGTTGAGGCGACTAAGGAGGTGATACTTAAGGGTATAGAGGAGAAGGTGAGGGAGAAGATGTCGGAGCCTGAGCTTGCTGGGGAGATTACTGGGAGGATTATGGAGTCGTTGTCGAGCAAGGGAGGGTTGTGGTCGTTGGGGTCGTTGATTGCGTCGGGTACGGGTTTGGACAGGAGTATATCGGAGTTGGTGGGGGATATGCTTCGTACGGAGGGTGTGGGTATGGTTGTGGGGATGGTGGGGAGTGAGGCGGAGAAGTTGTTGGACAGGCCGTTGTGCGAGTTGTTGAGGGATAAGGGGGATATGATGGGTCGTGTGGAGGATGCGGTGGTGGGTGCGTATAGGAAGGTGGTAGAGGGGAAGTTGGGAGAGATATTGTCGACGTTGGATATAGCGTCGATTGTGGAGCGTAGGATTATGGATATGGATGTTGCGGAGATGGAGAGGATGATATTGGATATTTGCCATAAGGAGTTGAAGGTGGTTGTGTGGTTAGGGGGTATACTTGGTGCGTTGATTGGGTGCGCAAATATATTTATCGGGTAGTTGTTGGGATTGGAAGTGGGTGGTTGTCAGTGTTTTGGGGGATATTTTTGGGTATGGTAGGGGAGGTTTGATGCTTCGGTGATGCTTCAAGTATGCTTCGGTGATGCACTTTTGGATAATGTTTGTAGGAGGTTGGTAGGACGTTGGTAGGATGTTGGTAGGAGTTAGGGATGTGTCGGGTTGGGGGTTGGGGTAAAATGGGGCGGCTCGGTCTCCGTGTGGGGTTGGAGATCGAGCCGTGGGGTTGTGGGGTTGGGGATGTGTGGGGGTGCTATCTGATACCCTTACGGGCCTTGGCTTTGCGTGTGCCGCTACCTGAATAGCTGTAGCCCATGATAGGTTCGGAACAAGGTACGGGTTTCATCTTGTAGTTGCGTCGCTTCATATCGTCGGGTATGAGGCGGTAGATGAGTGAGGCTTCGTGTGCGCCGTTGCCGAAGCTGCTGAACTTGGAGACGGTGAGGTCGTAGCTGTAGCCTATACGCAGGGGACCTATGTTGACGCCGAGGTTGGGGATTACAGCGTCGGTGTTGGAGACTTCGCCGGCTACCTTGAAGAATAGTCCGCGGTAGGATACGCCGACTTCTATGGGGTAGTAGTACCATGACACGCCGAGTTCGAGTTGGTTGAACTGGTATTGGTGTCGGTATGTGGCGGAGAGTGTGACGGTTTTTGGTTCGGAGCCGCGATAGCTGTCCTCGTAGGTGAAGCGGTATCCGCCGAATACGGTGGTCTTGAGGCCTACCTTGTCTTTGGAGTCGGTGAAGGACATATCGGGTTGGACGAGGTGGTTGAAGGAGACCCCGGCCCACCAGTCGTCGTTGTAGACCATGATAGATGCGGAGGCGTCGAACTTAGAGACGCGGGTACGCTCGATGTCGAGGCTTGAGCCGTAGCCGCCAGAGGTGATGATGCCGTCGCTTGATATGTCGCTCCATGTGACCATTTTGCTACGGTCGATGGACTTGTTTTTGAAGTCGAAGGAGATGCCTGGTCGGACGTATATGTCCTTCGTGGCGGGGAATTCGTAGGCGTAGGTGACGCTTATGGTGTGGTCCATGAGCATGCCTTTGCCTGCGTTGTCGCAGAACCATAGGAGTCCTATACCGCTGTTGAAACGATTGAAGAAGTAGTCGGCAGAGAAGGCGTAGTCTTGGTATGCGCTACCTATACCGGGCCATTGGTTACGGTAGTTGAAGCAGAAACGAGTGCCGTTGGTCAATCCCGTGAATGATGGGCTTAGGTATAGTGGAGACTGGTAGTTCTGTGATAGTGCCGCGTCTTGGGCTGTCGCCACGTTTGGCAACAGCGACAACAACGTCACTACGAGCAACCTTAGTGCCGCCCATAAGTCTTTTATCCTCAATTGTCTCATCTTCGTTGATTTCGGGCTTATCTCCCGCGGGTGGCATGTTGATGGCGTGCCAGCCGCGGGAGGGTGTGTAGCCCTTGGGATTAGGAGGTTCACGACCTCCCTTATCCTTATTCGTTTCTCTATTAAAAAATGTTTCGCCTATCTGACGATTAGTGACACTGTGTAGTGTCGGCTATCTTATGACGAATATCTGGCCAGACTTGGTGTATTCCTTGCCGCTGAGGAATCTACCCTTGGCGACCCAGGTGTAGATGCCTTCGGGGACTATCGTGCCGTTGAATCGGCCGTCCCAACCTGTATTGATGTCGGTTGTGGAGAATACTTGTTGTCCCCAACGGTTGAATATCTCGAGGCTGAAGGTTTCTATATCCTGATATACAGGTCGGAAGTTGGCGTTGACACCGTAGATGCTATTGACGCCGGAGATGTCAGCACGAGGAGCGAAGGTGTTGGGGAAGATGATAAATCCACCACGCCTTGCCTCGATAAAGCTCTCCTTGACTGTGTCGGCTTCGCAACCGTACTCGTTCCATACCTTGAGGCTGACTGTGTAGAATCCCTCATTCTTGTAGGTGTAGAGTGGATTCTTTTCAGTCGAGGTGGAGCCATCACCGAGATTCCAGAGGTATTCGGTTGCCCCAGTACTTCTGTTGATGAAGTGGACCTTGTCCTCGGGTATGTAGACGAGTTGAGGAGCAGCGTCGAAGCTTGCGACTGGGTGGTCGTATACGGTGATGTATACGGAGGTGTCGCTTGAGAGGCCATCAGGACCGGGGATGTTGAGTCGTACCTCGTAGTTGCCAGGTAGCTGGAAGGTGTGAGTCGGGTTCCTGATAGTAGAGGTTGTGCCGTCGCCGAAGTCCCAGTTGTACTTAGTGGCGTTCTCGGAGGCGTCTGTGAACCTTACGGTCAGTGGGTAGCAGCCATCTTCCTTGTCGTATTCGAAGCTTGCGGAAGGTACGATCTTGTAGGTGATGGACACCTCGTCGTAGACTTTGCAGTCTTGCGTCTCGATGGTCCAGCGGAAGGTGTTGACACCTCGGCGTAGGCCGTGTACGTAGGTGTTGAACTTCGTTGGGTCGTCGAACTCTATCTTAGATCCGCCGTACTCGGTGTTGTCGGCATTGCCGAGAACTTCCCAGTAGCCGTCGAGACGTCCTGGGTTGCCTGCATTGAGCTGGTAGGTGTCGCTATACGTGACATCGTTCTCGCCTGCATAGGGGTCTGCCTTCTGGCTGTATATTACGACGTCGCTATCGGTGGAGCATTCGAGGTAGGAGACTACCCATCGGAGGATGTTCTCGCCGTAGGAGAGGTTGGTTATCTGGGTATGGGCATCGGTAGAGTCGACTATCACGCCCTCACCTTGGATGAGTTCCCAGTGACCTGAGCCGTAGGATGGCTTGTTGGCGTTCATTACAGTGTGGTCGAGGCAGATTGTCTGGTTGCTACCTGCGACAGCCTGGTCGGGCACTCTGTAGTTGATTGTCACGGAGTCGGTGCTGGTGCACTGGTAGTTCTTGCCGATGAGCTCGCCCTCATTCCTGATGACCCAGAGGAAGACGTTGTCGCCGAAGAGGAGGTTGGTTACGGTAGCCTTCGGGTCTTCAGGGTCGGAGAATGAAGCCTTCTCGTTGCCTTCGGGATCAATGGTCGAGTAGTTGCCCGAGGCTACTTCCCAGTGGCCTTTGCCTATGACTGGAGCGTTGGCGTCGAGTGTCCATTCCTCTTCGCAGATTGGTACGCTTGGTCCGGCCTTAGCTTGCGATGCCTCCATGTTGTAGACACGTAAGATCTTCGACTTGGAGCATTGACCGTTGACAGATACCGTCCACTTGAAGTCGGTCTCTCCGTAGGCGAGGTTGGTCACACTACTGTTATGAGAGTTGGGGTCGGCTATATTAGCGCCACCACGTCCGTCGATAGTCCACATGCCCTTGCCGTAGGTCGGGCTGACTGCTGTGAGTTCGAAGTTATCACGGCATATTACTTGATCCTCGCCCACTTCGGGGTCGCTGGGGTTAAGGTTGCTTATCACTACATCGTCGTAGAGAGAGCAGGTGATAGTCCTTATGACGTAAGTGCTATCGGCCAAGCCGTCCCAGGTCTTGAGTTGGATAGGTACGACGTTGCGCTTGTCTACACGCCAACGGTAGGTGTTGTTGCCCTTGCCGATCTTGACGTGAGCCGTAGGATTGAACATGTTGCTCTCCATCGACTGAGCGTACTGGTTGGTCTTGTCGGAGTACCATACCCTTGACGGGTCGTCAGCGGGGATGTCGGTGTCAATCATAGCCTTTTGTGCAGCGCTCCATTGCTCCTTCTCGGCCTCATGGATCAGCCAGCTTTGGTCGATGAATGATGTAGTATCCTCGTCCCAGTTAGCGCTACCAGCCATTGTCATCCAGTGACCGATGCCGAGTTCAGGAGCGTGAGCGTTGAGCGTCACCATATCCTCTTCAGCACCAGAGATGTTGCAGACATCTTGTGGGTCGCCTGCGTTGGGAGTTGACGGGTTACCGTTGTATATCTTGATTTCGTCCTCGCTACTACATCCGTTGTAGCTTACGGACCATTTCAGGATATTAGCACCATTAGCAAGACCTGTGACTTGAGCAGCGGGGTCGTGTTTGTCGGAGAAGTTGCCTGCGCTTGCGGCACCGACTACTGACCATTCGCCTACGCCTGGTGATGGGTTAGTGGCCTTCAAGTCGTAGGCGGTTGCGCATATCAGGTCGTCTTCACCAGCCTTTGCCTCGATGGTATTGTTGTATATCGAGACTGTAGCGTAGTCAACACAAGTGAAGCTCTCGTTGTATACACGACGGACAACCCAGTTGTATCTGTTGCCCTTGACGTTGAACGGTATATCCGTCACACGAGTTGTTGAGCTCTGCGGGTTCACTATGTTGCCTGCGCCCTCGGCCACTTGCCACTCGCCATACTCGTAGAGATTGGTGCTTGCGTCGAGTTTAGCCAGTGCGCTACCCGACAGTACAGTCTCGTTTGTGCCGCACAAGTTCCTCATGCCTGCGCCATCGAGTATCGTAGCAGGTGTAGGACGGTTGTTCAAGACAACGACTGTATCAGTTGACGGGCACTCAAGATAGTTGACAGTCCAAACAAGGACATTGTTGCCCATGCCGAGGTCGTGGACGTAGGTATGCGGATCGTTAGAATCATCGAAGCTACCACGACCTTGACCAGCAGCTATGCTCCACAAACCGACGCCAGGTGACGGGTTGTTAGCGTTAAGCCTTACTGAGTCAGTACACAAGGGTTGTACGCTACCTGCCACAGCTTGGATGAAGATGTTATTCAGTATCGTCTCATCCGTGGAACGGCATACATGGTCGCCTGTACCATTCTCGATGACCCAACGGAATCTGTTCTTACCGAAGGCAAGGCCGTTGACCGTGACATTCTGGTTGTCGGTACCGTCGCCACGTAACAGTGTAACACGGTCGGTTAGCAGACCTGTCTCCTTATTGGAGTAAGTGGCATCGGCATTATGGGACTGCCTTGTATATGTCGAGCCGTCAGTGTCGAGGAGCTTCATCGTGGTATATGAGACCTTAGTGTCCTCACCGTTCACCTTGACGTTAGCGGTCTCGGTGTACGTCTGAGGCGTAAGTTTAACATCCACGGAGTCGACGAGGTCGCCCTTAGCGTTCTTCGGATGGTAGAAATACTCGTCTGTCTTGACGTTGTACCAGAAGAAGAGGGTGCCGTTCTCGAGGTAGTACTTGTAGTTGCCCGTGGCATCGTCATAGGAGACCTTGTCTACCTTCTCGAACTTGTTGACCATGATGTCTTTGCCCTTAGCATCCTTCTTGACGAACTGTCCAGAGCCTTCGACGAGTTCCCAGTATGCCTGGGTGTAGTACATAGGCTTGTTACCAGATAGCACGCTATTAGAGCCACAGACTGTGAGTGGGTCTTCTGGACCTGCATCCGACTCGGTAGGCGCATTATTGACCACGATAACCTCGTCGCTTGTTGTACAAGCACCACCACGAGTTGTGGAGATCTCCCAGATAAGGGTGTTGACACCTGGGTTGAGGTCGTAAGCGTGGTTGCCAATGAACTTGGCGTTGCCACCTGAGGCGATGCGCCATGCACCCGTGCCGTGAGTCGGACTATTCGGGTTAAGATCTGCAGTGCCGTCGCAGGTGAAGATGGTATCACACTTGTTGTTGATGCCGCAAGCCCATGCATCATCAGCCCTATCGTTGTAGACATTGAAGGTGTCTGCCGAAGAGCATACGTCGTTCGTTATCGTGTAGAGGAAGGTATTCATACCCTGCATGAGACCTACCACTTTCGGGTTGCGGGAGTACTTGGCCAATATTGCCTCACGTTGGGCGTACGTGTCGTAAGTAGACTTTGCTGTTGCAGAGCATTGGTCAGGGTAGCCAGTAGGCTTCTCCATGAACGTGAAGGTCTCAACAGCATCATCGACTGACAACGTCGGGTTACCATTGGCATCTATCATGATGTTCTCTGACTCCTTGTCGAGGTAGAAGTCACCGCCACCAGAGATGAGAGTCCATTCGTGACGTGCTGCCACGGTGTAGTCCTTGCCGTCGACAGTGTAGTTATATGTGCTGACAGTAGAGTTGTTGCCCTGTATCGAGAGTTCGTCGGTACAGATAGACTGAGTGCCAGTCTTATCTACTCCTGCATTAGCATCATCGACACTCATGTTCCAGACAGTGACGTCATCATAGGTCGAACCACTATTGTAAGTGATTGTCCAACGGAACACATTACGTCCCTTCTGCAAGCCACGGACTTCTGTCGTTGCCTCACGTGGGTTAGAGAATGTGCCCTTACCGTAGATGAGAGACCATTGACCAACACCGTTGAATGGACCATTAGCATGCAGTGTGTAAGTATCCGAACAGAGGTCATACTTGTCTTCGCCTGCATCGGCATCAGTTGTTTGACCATTATCGACAGTGTAGGTGCCAACTACGCGGCAACCGTTGTTGACGATTATCCACTTGAAGGTAGAGCGTCCGAGGCTGAGGTTTGTGAGACGTGTCGTGACGCTATTCGGGCTCTCAATGGAGCCACCGCCTACGCCAAGCTCCCAGTGGCCTATGCCGTAGCCATCACGTGGAGCAGCACCTGTTATCTCAGTGCTGTTTGTCGCATCATTACTCTCTATCTTCTTATAGCCACCAGTCTTCCACTGAATACTATCACCCGATATGGTAGCCACATTGGAGTCAGCCAACTGTGGCGTGTTGTTGGTGATGCGTACGGTATCGACAGAAGTACAGCCGAGGTATGTGACGGACCATACATATTGGTTGACACCTGGGTTGACTCCACCGACCCATGCACGCGGGTTACTCAAATCTTCACCAGACAAGTTGAATGTAGAACCAGAGACTGCTTTCCATTCCGTCTTGCCAATGCCCGTGGTACGTGCGTTAAGTTGTACAGTAGAAGTACAGATTGAGGTATCGTTACCAGCATCAACATCTATCGAGTAGTTGTAGACCACAACAGTATCGGTGCTTGAGCATCCACCCTCCTTAGATGATATCTTCCAGAGGAATATGTTCTCACCGCGCTCAACATTGCGCACAGTAGTATAGGGCAATGCATCGCCCGGGCTGGTAATCCATATCTGATTGCCATTAGCATCCTTCTTGTAGACTGGGTCGCCATTAGCATCCACCTTAGTAGAGCCATCAGCGTTGGTCTCGTAGTCGTAGTGACCGAACTCACCGTAACCCTTGATAATAGACCATCGTCCAGTTTCGTAGTCAGTGTTGACGTTCTTCTTGACGCGGAGCCACTTCTCGTCACCGTCGCAAAGTAGCATGCGGCGCTCTGTAACCTTGGCGTCGTCAACTTTGTTATTCGTGATAGTCACAGAATCTACACTCAAGCAACCTTCGACATCGGCTACCCACCAGAAGGTCTGTTTTCCATGCTTCAGGTCAGTAACCTTGGCTGTTGAACTATAGGCGTTGTCGAATACGCCAGTGCCAGTGATAACTTGGTTGTCCGACAGCGGGTTATAGTGATACCATTTAGCTGTCGCCCCAGCAGGAATGTCGTTAGTCGACGAATGGAAGGTGTAAGTGCCGTCGCATGTTGAGTCGTCATTACCAGCATTGAGAGCTGTAATCTTAGCATAGTAGACATTTATGCTGACAGTCTTGGAGCAGTTGCCGTTGCGAACCACATAGTTAATGATGTTATCGCCCCATGTTAAGCCTGTCACCTCAAGATCCTCGACAGTCATGTCAGAGGTACTGAATGTGCCACCGCCCGTCACTTGCTGCCACTCGAATGTTTGCTGCGCACCAAAGACGAGGTCACTGTTACCCTTAGCTGGCATTGTCGGGTCGAGGTAGTGAGAGCCATGCAACTTAATGTCAGGCTCGCAGACTACAACTCGGAAGTAGCCATGAGACTCATCATAAGTTATGCGTCCGTCACGACGTGCACCATCATACACAGTACCCTCGGTCCAATAGCCATCCTCATCAGGGTTATATTCGATACCGATGACAGGATAGTCAGGTTCGCTGTTAGTGACAGTGAACTCCTGATATGTCGGACAAGTGTTAGCCATCACAGTCCAGCGGATAGTGAGGTCTCCCTTGTTCATGTTGCGGACATAAGTTGCGGGGTTCGATGCGTCATCTATGACTACGCCTGCCGCACGTCCGCCTTCTATTGTCCAAAGACCAGTGTAAGAGATACCGTCTACATTCTCTGGTAATGCTGAGGCATGTATCTCGGCTATACCGTCACATATTGAAGTGTTAGCATTGCTTGCTGTGACATTGACATCGAGGTTGCGAATGATGACCTCGTCGGACGCAGAGCATCCTGTAACAGTATTCTCGACAGTCCACGTGTAGATGTTTTTATTCTGAGTGAGTGAAGAGTTAAGCACGGTGATGCTCTCGTCAGTACCCTGATAAAGTCGGCTACCATCGGCGAAGGTTGAACCTCCACCCGTCACCTCCCAAGTGCCGATGTAGTTAGCACCGAGTGAGGAGAGTTTGGTATTAGGTGTCAGGACGAGGTTGTTATTGTCGGTAGCTGGGCAGTATGTGAGATCCTTGCCAGCATCAACCTTAGGTAATGCATTGATTGTCACAGCTAAGGGATCTGACCATTCACCATCGCCACACTTATTCTTAGCGCGAACCTTAACCTCACCAGTTAGCGGGGTCACATACTCCTCGACATTTACCTCAATAGAACTTGTACCGGCACCGTTGACGATGCGCATGCCAGTAGGCAATTCCCATTCGTACTCCGAAGCGTAGCTTATCTGGTCGATTGAGAAACTTATGTTCTGCTCGCCTTGGCAGAAGTCGACTTTACCAGTGCTACCGTAAGAGTTCCCAGCACTGTGTATAGTACGAAGCTCGTTACCAGCGGCATCCTTAGCGAACTTAGGCAGGTAGTTAGAGGAAACGAGCAAGGAGTACTTCTCACTCTCGTTGCAGTCGTTGAGTGCTTGTACAGATATCTCGCCGCTGTCGAAATCACGACCGACACTGATAGATATCGTATTGGATCCTTGGCCTGTCACAATCGTCAGACCATCAATCTGACCCTCGTTAGGTACAGTCCACTTGTAGCCTGTTGCCGTAGCCACCTTTGGCGTAGTGTAAACTATGCCCGACGCTCCTTGGCAGACAAGGTCATCACCCTCGATGTTCTGGGGACGTGTAGCCTTTTCCTTGACGAATATTGTTACAACATCCTGATATGCATTAGCAGCTACCGGTTGGCAACTCTTGGAGTCAACGATTTCTTTGACGTGGTACTCAGTCGTGGCAGTTGGCTTAACTTGCTGCTCGATGAGCACAGTGCCGTCGGGTTGCACAGTGCCGTTAGAGGCTGTGATAGTATTTGTCACAGTACGACCTGTTGTGGGATCGTCGTAGTAGTATGTGATTGTGAATGGAGCAGTGCCATCAGTTACAAAGAACTTGAGCATAGCTGTTTCACCATCACATATTGTCGTAGAGCCACTCATCGTGACGCTTGGCAAACTATTAACCGTCACCTTAGCGATGCCACGAAGGTCTCCAAGAGGATCAGAAGCAGCACAGTTCTGGTCGGTAACACCTATAAGGCGGAGCTCAATAGGTGTAGACACGGCAACATCTCGAGGAGTATAGGTGTAAGTGTAAGGGGTCTCATCGACAGTGAGAGTCTCCTCTACCTGACCATCTGAAATTGTGACATACCAAGGAGCAGATGTGGCATCCGAAGGAGTCAGATCGATAGTGGCAGTCACATCCGCACCGAGACATACCTCGGAGTCACCATGTATGTATGCCGTTGGACGAGGGCGATACTCTATGATAGTGGCATTATTGTCGAATGTACCGCGGCTACAATCAGCATCATTCTCGTAAAGGTTGACGATGCGATATGATGTCGTGGTCGATTTCTTCACACGGAAGATGTACGGACTTTCACTGACAGTGTGGATTATTTCAGTTGACGTGTTGTTGTCAACGTCTATAGCATCATAATCTGTCGGCGTACCGTTGAGGTCATTCTCGCGGATTACCACTTTGAGAGGACGAGTGGCGAGGTTATAATCCCAATTAGATACGACAAGTTTGAGTTCCACTTCATCATCAGCACAGGCGTAGAAGTTGTCATCTGTGCTAACCTTGCTGAGTGCCACGTATGCCTCAGGTTGATGAATGACGATAGTGTCAGTAGTGTAGCAATCATCGTTGAAGTTGAAACTGTTGTCGGCAGTGTAAGTATAGCTACCGCTAACGCCACTTGACGACCATGTAGCATTTGCACCACCATCTATGACTGTAATGTAGTATGTGCCAGCATGGAGATTAGAGTATGTCTTGGATGTAACATTGGATGACGTCGTGAGACCATTGTTACCAGAGATAGAGACATCGTTGAAGCCATCAGGACCTGTGACAGTCACCTGGTAGCTATTGAGAGGTTCAACGCCGCTTGCGTTTGTGACATTAGTGCCACCACTTATATTGAGCGTGAACTCACCAGTAAGGGCATCGTTGCAAACGACATCTCTACCACGTTGCTTGCTAAGTACAAGTTCGGAAGGCTCAATGATAGTGACATTTTGCGTCGGGAAACTTACACCGTTAGCATCCTTAACATCGACAGTGTAGTAGCCAGCTTTGAGACCAGTGACATTAAGAGAACTCTTGTTGTAGGCATCCTTTATCAGGAGCCCCTCTCCACTACGGCACTGAATTGTATAAGGAACGCTACCTCCGTGTACATCGACATCGATAGTACCATTATTGTTGCCCTTGCAAGGTCCAACGTTAGAGTACTTAATCTTGACATCAAGCGCCTCATTAGGCTCAGAGATGTGAATATTATCCACAGATACGCGGCACTGGTTCTCGTCATTGACAACAACTGTGTAGTCGCCAGCTGTGAGGTTTGTAATGTGACTACGGTTGTTAGCATCTGGGACGAATACATAAGAGGCATCACCATCTTTGCTCCAGACGTAAGAGTAAGCACCTGTGCCACCTTGTACACGTACGGTAATCTCACCATCAGATCCACCCTTAGCCTTGACATTTACAATTTCATCTTCGGCTACGGTGGCAGTGAGAGTGTACTTAGGTTCTTTTACCTCAATATCACGTGATGATACTTGGCAACCAACCTTATCTGTTACGGTAACCTTATATGTGCCGACCTTGAGGCTTGAGATTGTGTTATTATTGCCAAAACCTACGCCATCGCCGCTCCATGAATATGAGTAGACCCCATCGCCTGTAGTCGGGTCAGTGCTGATGGGCGTGCCACCTACAGCATGGACCGTAATCTTGCCGTAGTTGAGGTCAGAAGTCGTGCCTGTGTTGTCCTTACACTGTATGTCCTCGACAGTAATCTTGTCAATGAGAAGCTGCTCGTCAGAACCGCCCACGGTGTAATTCTCCGTGACCTGGCATCCATAGATGCGGTCAGTTATAGTAACAGTGTACTGACCACGGGTGAGGTTAGACTGGTTGCGCTGTGTAGGTTTAAGGCCATCGGAAGTTCCAATCCATGCGAAGTCGTATTTACCAGAGCCGCCTGTAATGTTGGTCAGATCGATAGCACCATCGTTACCACCGACACACTTGACATCAGAAATCTTTGGATCGATACGTATGATGCGAGCCTTAGGCACAACGATATCGTTGATCTCAACCTTGCAACCAGCACCAGCAGCCTCATTGTAGTCGGCCGACATGACAGAGAAATTATAGACGCCAGCCTTGAGACCTACCTGATTAGCAGAAGTCTCGCTGAGACCTGCGCCATCGACAGTTGTCCAAAGATATGAGTACGGAGTTTTGCCGCCAGTGATGGAGACAGATATCGTGCCGTCCATCTTGCCGTCGCAAGTCTCAGAAGTTATATTGTCTATAGTTGCCTTGATAGGGGTCTGGAACTCGTAGCTCTTGGTTAATGAGCACGAGTTGTGACCAGCAGCGGCGTCAGTCACCGTGACACGATAGAGTCCAGAGTAGCTACTTGTGAGATTAGTGTAACCTAGTACGTTGCCATTGGCATCCTTCGTTCCCTCGTTTTGGGAGAGGACGGCCTCACCGCTCCATACAATGTTGTACTTAGGAGCAGCAGCCACAAGCTGACCCGTGGTGGCATCAACTGTCCAAGCCCAGCCACCCTTAGGCGAGCCAGCAGTAAAGTTACCTGACGCGTCAGTCGTGCCAATCTGCAATTGACCACCAACACCATCGCAAGTGACATCCTGAACCACGCTGAGATCGAAGACAATCTCATCGGGCTCCTTAACGTCGAATTGCTTAGTGGCTTTGCAACCATTGTTATCGACAACCGTGACGGTGTAAATGCCCTTGTCGAGCTTAGAGATCGTTGCAGAGCTCTGTTCAGAAAGTCCCCAATCGTAGGTGTAAGGAGCAACACCGCCAGTAACAGTTATAGCCACTTGACCATCGGCAGCCGCAAAGCAAGACAGGTGGCTTACAGAGCCAGATATCTCAAGAGCCTCGGGCTGAGTGACAGTAAATGTTTGCTCAATGAATGTGGGTTCAGACGCAGACTTAGCAATATTGGCTTCAAGACTCTTGTCCTCAACACGTAAGGTGTAAGAGCCAGCCTTTAGATTGGATATTTGAGGTTCATCATCGTTCTGAACGGCGACTGCATTGCCAGCTGCATCAACACCAGTCCACTTGTAGATATAAGAGCCTGAGCCGCCAGTGACAGTAGCCGCTATCGCACCACCATCGCCACCATTACAAATAACGTTAGTCACTTGGGCAGTGAGATTAAGCGGGTATGCAACAATCAAGCTATCAGATACTCGGCAGTTGTGAGCATCACGTATTGTAAGCTTGTATTGGCCGCCCTTGTCAGCTGTGAGCGTCTTGACTATCTCATCGGGGTTAGATGTGACATCAGACCATATCATGTTTGAAGCAGAACCAGTGGTGTACCAAACGTAGCCACCTGCACCACCTGTTACAGTCGCAGTGATTTGATGCGAGTAATAGGCCGCATCGGTAGTGTTAGGAGCGACAGCCTTATCTTCGAGTTTGATAGAGATTTGCGAAGGCGCAGCGGGAACAATTACATCCTTGGTGACCTGGCATCCTGTGCCAGCGTCAGTCATGACAAGGTTGTAGCTTCCTGAGGCAAGGCCTGTGAGGTCACGCTCAACGCTATTGAAAGCGTTGCTGCCAGTCCAAAGGAATGAGAGTGCGCTCTCGTCCGTTACTCCAGTAATCTTCTTGATGAATACAGCACCGTCATTTTGACCGTAGCACTGACTTGACTGGGCAGTGAGTTCAACCTGGATGTCATGTTGGAAGGTCAGATTGAACTCCTTCTCGGTCTGGCAGTATGTCGGGTTACCAGCGCCATCGTCGCCTGTGACACGTCCTTGGTCAGTGACGGTTACCTTGAAGTTACCAGCTGTGAGAGCCGTAACGTTCATTTCGTTCTTGACATCGGAAGAGAGGTCGACCCAGTTGCCAGAAGCATCCTTTGATTGCCAGAGGTAGGTGAGGTTGCCTTGGTTGCCAGTGACAGCGAGGGAGATGCGACCATCATTGAGACCATCACATGTCGGGTTGGACAACTCGGCAGTGATGTGAATGTTGGAGAGGACAATAGTCTCGGTCTTTTGACAGCTATTGACATCAGTGGAGTTGAGATCCTTGACAGTAAGAACATACGTACCTTCCTGAAGGTTATCAAGGGAGTAAACACCAGTTGTAGCATCATAGGCAATCTTCATATTGGGATCAGCGGATGCCGCATTCCAGCTGCCGAGTGAGTTGGTCTTGCTCGAAGGGCCTGTTATGACAACATCGTACTCAGGGTTGGCTATGACGTTCCAAGAAGTACCTGAGAGTTTCTTTGTCATGCCGCCTGAGAGAGAGAATGTGATTTTACCGTCGGCATTGTTGCAGTCGATAGAACTCGTGAGGTTATTGATGAGGAGTTCGTCAGGCTGGGCAATGGAAATTGGGTTGACCACACCATTAGCGTCATTAGGCACGGCGAGACAATTATTGGCGTCGAGAACTTCGAATATGTAGCTGCCTTGTGCGAGTGACGAGAACGTGACTGTACTCGAATTGAGGGTGCGCATATCCTTATCGAGTGTTGCAGCAGTGTTGTAGAGCGTCACGGTGTAAGGCTTAACACCGCCAGTGACACGAGCAGTTATCTGACCACTGTTGTCTCCATTGCACGTCGTGACATCGTAGATTGTGGCACGCACGTCGATTTGATCTGGTTCGTCGACGCTGAAGTCCTCGAAGACGAAGCATGTGGAAGCCGTGCCGCTGAGGGTTGTCGCTGCATCGGCATTGTCACGCACCACAGTGAGACGATAGAGACCTGCACGAAGATCAGTGAGTTTGCTACTCTTATTGTCTGATATCTGCTGCTGATAGTCGGCGAGGTCAGTGCCATTGAGACCAGAGACAGAGACGGCAGTCCATTGGTACTCGGGTTTAGCCGCACCAGAAACGGAGACCTCGAGCGAGCCAGTGTTGTCACCGTGGCAAAGGACATCGACCTTAGAGAGGAGGTTGATATTAATAGCTTCATACTCCTCGATGTCTACAAATTCGCTGAGTTGGCAACCATTAGCATCGGTTATGGTGAAGTTGTAACGGTTGATGTCGAGGCCAGAGAAGAGGCATTCAAACTCCTTAGAATTTTGAAGTTTCGCATTAGTTACTTGTGTAGCATCGCCAGTGACAAGTTCGTATGTAGCTTGCTTAGTGAGGTTATTACAAGAGACATTGTAATAACCCTGGGTCTTATCGGCAGGGTCTGCATTGAAAAGGGTGCCGCCATTGACACGCACAAGAGCCTTAGCGTTACCGTCGCCTGCGCAACCTTTGTCTACCTGGAGGATAGACCATGATATAGGACGTTCGGGTTGTGTAATGTCGACAGACTTTGTCTCGATGGCACCCTCGGCATCGGTAATGGTGACAGTGTAGTGTCCTGCTGCGAGACCACGCTTACGGAATGTGCCGCCCATAAACTCGGTAGTCTCGACAGAGCCGTTAATAGCTATGGTATACTTAGGATGGCCGCTTGCGAAAGTGACCTTTATGACACCTGTCTGCTCACCGAAGCAGAGAACATTTGCCTCAGTCTCAACTGCGACGCTTAGCGCACCAGCATCAGTGATGCTTACCGTTTCAGACTTTGAGCAACTGTTTGCATCGGTGATAGTAAAGGAGTACTGGCCTGCAGCAAGGTTAGTTGCTGTGTACTGATCATTGAAGATGAGAGGGTTGCTGGCAGCATCGAACCAAGTGATGGTGTATGGACGAGTGCCGCCCTCAACGTTGGTGAGACGTATCTCGCCAGTGTTCTCACCTTTCTTGATGATATGCGTTTCCTCGTGCGTAGCGGAGAGGTCGTCAGGCTGCGTCACCTCGTAATCGCCAGTAACAGAGCATCCGAACTTGTCAGTTACAGTGAGGTGATAGTTGCCAGCACCGAGGTCATCCGCAGGAGAAGCGTTGACTACAGTACCGGAGGCATCATAGTTTATAGTGCTATTGATGCCATCATGATTCCAAACGTACTTGAAATATGTCGGATCGGAGGCCGTAACTCCATCATAAGGAGTACCACCAATGACAGGTACGGATATCTGACCATGGGTTTCTTCGTAGCAAGTATTGTTGACAATAGTGGCATTGCCGAGGGAAAGAGCCTTCTGTGAACCATCAATACGAGCTGAAGCCGTGGCGGTGCACTGGTTGTCAGTGTCGGTGACAGTGACTTGATAGTTACCACGGCTAAGAGTCGTCTGGTTTTGCTGACCAGCTATGAGTCCTTGACCATCACCGAACCAACTGTAATTATAGTTGCCAGAGCCGCCAATTACAGTGACGTTAATGCGACCGTCCTTGCTACCAACACAAGTCTCCTTGCCATCGGTTGCATTGACAATGAGTGTCACATTCTCGACAACCTGATAGGGACCACCTACGACACTACACTTGACAGGCGTGGCATCATGACTAGCCTTGGAGTCGTCAGTCACAGTCACAAAGTAATAACCAGCTTGAAGTCCAGCTTGGAATGCACCATTGCGATTGTTAATACCACTGTTCTCTATCTCGGTGGAAGCAACAGGGTTGCCATCTTTGTCGACAGAGCTGTATGCCGTCCAAACGTATGAGTAGGAGCCAGAACCTCCATTAACAGCGATGGAGATAGAGCCCTCGTGGGTACCAGAGCAACGGTTGGGTTCGATAGTTGTCTTATCTTCGTCAATAGAGAGGGGCTGAGTGAACGTGTACTGCTGTGAAGCAAAGCATGTAGCACTCTGGCGGACAGTTACGGTATGAGTACCAGAATATAGATCGGACTTGGAGAGAATGTCACGACCCGTTGCTGCTGCGGGACCAGTCCAAAGGATGGAGGCATAGTCAGTGTTGACCGTCCAAGCCGGGATGTTACCATCAGCATCGAGTATTTGGAGACTACCATTCTTGCCCTCACAATCGATATCAGCTAAGAGATTAAGCGAGAACTTGATATTGGTAGGTTCACCAATGGTGAAGTCCTTCTCCTTGACACACCCGTTAGCATCGGACACAGAGACGTAGTAAGTGCCAGCAGCAAGGCCTGTAATCTTAGGAGCATCAAGAGTCACAACACTCGTGCCAGTGTTCCACGTGTAGGTGTAAGGTGCAACACCACCAGTTACATTGACGGATACAGATCCGTCAGAGAGACCATAGCACGAGGCATCTTTGGAAGTGCCATCGACTACAATAGCATCGGGTTCTGAGAGGTTGTAGGAGAAAGCGTAATTCTTCTTGCAATCGCCAGCACGATTAGCATCAGTTATGACGACTGTATAGTCGCCTGCGGCAAGATTAATGACATCCTGGGCGTTGCCAGCCGCAGCAAGTTTGTCAGCGTCTGTGGCTTCGGTGGTAGTGAGGACACCTTTGGCGTCGACTTTGACAAGCTTGTCGGCATTATAGGCAAATGCACCGTTGTACCATTGGTAAGAATAGTTGCCATAGCCGCCAACAGGCGTTATGTCGATAGATCCCATAGACTCGCCGTTACAATTGACATTAGAAGTCTCAGCAGATACAGTAACAGGGTCTGGCAACTCATCAGTGGAGGCAGTATAGGTACAGAGTTTGCTGTCACGTATGACAAGAGTGAATACACCACCTTGAGTGATACCAGACGCTACCATGCCATTTGTGGCAGGCTCCCATGTGAAGTCACGTGTTGTATTGCCAGACCATGAGTAGATGTAACGGTCGAACTGGTTGGCAGATAGTGGGAATGGAGTGCCACCGAAGAGGCCTGTCGATGTAGCAAGAGAAGCAGAGTCGGCTGGGAGCTCGTTATTCCACTTACTGAGAACCGTAATGGTGCGGTTGTCGGGGTCGCAAGCGTTATCGACACGGAGTGAGAACTTGAGAACCGGGGTCTCAGGGACAGTGTAAGTCTCGGAAGCAAAGCAACCCTCGGGATCAGTCACGGTAATGACATAGTTACCAGGTTGGAGACCGCTAATGTCCTTATCATTGCTGAAGAATCCACCCACGCCACTCCAAGTGAATGTGAGCGAGTTGGCATCGACATTGCCATCGGTTATGACTACCGGCTTGATGCTACCGTCGTTACTGTCGGAGCATGTTGGCTTGGTTATGGCGGGAGTGCCGAATGTTATCTGCTTAGAATTGTCGAGGACATAATCTTTGACAAGATATTGGTAGTTGGATACCTTGCCGCCGAGAAGGTCATTACCATTGTCAGTTACGATGAGACGGTAAGTGCCAGGATAGAGAGCATTAGCAACCTTAAGGTTGTCAAACTCTGTGAGAGTAGACCATGATGTAACACCCGCCACCTCAGTCTGTTTTTGCCAAGTGAAGTTGAGTGTGCCAGCATTACCATCGACATCGATAGTAATCATGCCATCTCCCTCGTTGCTGGAGCAAGAAGGCATCTTGACATCCTCGACAGTGAGGTTAAGAGCACTGATGGAGAAGGATCTGCTGACGGAACAACGGTCAGGCGAGTTGAGGTCAGTTACAGTTAACGTATAGTCACCTGCCGGGAGACGTACCCAGTTGAGAGTAGTATTAGCGTTGTCGGAGTCGATAGCATCACCTGTTGTGGAATCGTACTCCATCCAATTGAAATGGATAGCCTTCTCGTTGTTGGCATCTGGTCCTGTGCCACCAACAACTTGGTAGTCTGGACGTTTAACATTGGTATAGCTTGAGCCACCATTAGAGCCTGTCAGGACAATTTGGTAGTTATGTTTATTAGAATTGTCTACCAAGCCTCCGCTTAACTCAAATTCAATCTGACCGTTCTCCTCGACAGTAGAACCGTCATTACTCATTTGGGCATATTGGTGACGGATAAGATCAAGGTTGAGAGCATTAGGCTCCTCAATGTTTACACCTACGAATGTGCCATCGGCGGGGTAGATACATCCGTTAGCATCGGTGACGCGGAACTTGTAGAGATTGCGTGCGGCAGCGAGACCGTTAAAGACGTAATATCCCGTCTGTGTCGTTACGGTAGGATTATCCTCTCCGTTGATGAAGTATATCTCGTACGGAGCAGTGCCGCCCGCGGGGTCGGAAGAGTCGCCTACTTTAGATCCAGTGACATTGACGATAATAGAGCCACTGTTATCGCCAGTGCAAGTGGTGATGTCAACGGCTGTGGCAGTAAGGCTAAGAATGTCGGGCTCAGTAACAATGTACGGGCCACTGAATTTAGTGCAGTCATCGCCAGTGACAAAGCAGAAATATTTGCCAGCGGAAAGACCTGATACGCTGGAACGTGTGCGTCCAAGTTGGTAGAGAACATAGTCGCCTGTGGCTGAGTCAGAGCCATTTTGGTCGAAGAGACGGGCGTTGGTTGCACCGTTGACATACTCGACGCCATCAGTAGTGAGGACAGAGGAGTACGCAGCGAACGAGCCAGTGCCAAGGTCGCTCTTGTTAACGAGCTGATACCAGTTGAAGCTTGGAGTAGCAGCAGCACCAGTGACCTCAAGCGTAATAGAGCCATCGTTGCTACTCTCCTCACGGTAGGATGCATTAGAAATGTGAAGAGTTTTATCGCCTGAACAAGAAACATTGGTGATGGAGGCTGTGACACTGAAGTCGGACACAAGAATAAAACTCTGAGTATTCTCGCAACCGTTGCCATCGGAGACGGTGAGCGTGTACTCGCCACCCTTAGTAAGGTTGTAGGCACTACCTCTGTAAGTGGTCTGCGAGCCATCTTGATCGGTAGTGACACGACTTGGACCACTCCAATTGAAATTGTAGTAAGTGCCAGCAGCGAGAGTGCCACCTTGGAGATTCTGTACGAGGATGGACTTCTTGAAGTTGTCGCAATCGTCAGTCTGAGAGACGAGAGTGTAAGTTATGGCATCAGGCTCGTCAAGGCTGAAGAGATCTTTGACCGCCGGATCGGTGATGTCGTTGCTGGATGTTTGGCAACCGTCATCGTCAGTGACAACGAGAGTGTAATCGCCAGGGCGAAGGCCAGAGACCTTGTTGGCATCTGGCAAGCCAGCTACCGCACCAGTCCACTTGTAAGTGTAATGGTCGTAGCTCGGAGCGAGATTATTGAGAACAGTCACTGTGAGTGTACCATCGTCAGCACCGTTGCAAGTGATGTCGGTTCGAGTAGCCTCAAGAGTAAGGTGCTTACGGAAAGTGAGGGTGATCTCGTCGGATGCTGTTGCGCCTGTCGTGTTCTCGGTTACGGTGACACGGTATATAGCCTCGCCGACACCGTTGAGGACTATGCGGTTAGCATAGGTTGGTTGGGAAGTCCACGTTGCTCCATTGTCAGTGCTTGTTTCCCATGCGTAAGAGAGGTTACCTCCGAGAGAACCTTCAACATTGACGTTGATAACGCCATCATTGAGAGTTTGGCAAGAGGGCTGCGTAGCAGTGAGTGAGACACGAAGTTGGCTTATGGAGAACTGGTCGGAAACCTGACAGTTGACAGGCAAAGCCTTACGGTCGGTTACGGTAAGGGTGTAGTCGCCCTCCTTGAGACCATTTATAACGACACTTGCGCCATCAGTTGTGACATTGGCAGGGGCAGTCGGGAGGGTATAGACGTAGTCGTATGCCTTAGTCGTGGCGTTGAGGGAGGCAGTAGCCTGAAGAGTGAAAGTCTTAACGTAGTCAGTACCAGTGAGCGTGACACGGTATTCGGTGGAGTAAGTGTCCATTGTACCACCCCTGACGGTGAACTTAACTGAACCCTCGGGCGATGCAGCGACAGTATAGTCCATGCCGTAAGAGGCAAGATTTAGAGAGAGTGTTGCTGGACGATAAATAGTTACGATACCATCGGCTTGGTCATCGTCGACAGTGGTATTGAATGTCGTGGAGCATCCGTTAGCATCGACAACATCAACCTGATACTCTACCCCACCCTCTTCGGAAGAGAGACCAGAGAGGTTCTCATACCAGTAATCACCTGTGGAGGAGACATACTGGACTGGAGCAGCCCCGCCGTAGAGTGTCATGGTGTATGGTGCAGTGCCATTAGTAGAAACCACATGGATACGCCCATTAGAGGCATCATCACAACCAGTAGCATCAGTCTTATAGACGGAAGTTGTGAGAGTGGCGGTAGGCTCACTCACCTCGATACCGCTAAAGCGTTTGGTGCAGGTGTTGGTATCGTTAGGACGGGTGACATCGACAGCGTACGTGCCGACCTCGATGTTGGCGAGGCGGCTTGTGTTAGCTGTGTTGTTAGTGGTGACATCGATGGCTACGTATGTTGCGCCGTCGTACTTGTACCACTGGTAAGTTGGGTTGGTGACACCACTTACGACAACCGCAATAGAGCCAGAGGACGTACCCTTGCAAGTAACATCGGTGACGTTGATATCGGCAGTAATGTCATCAGGGAGAGTGATAGTCTTTGTCACCTCACATCCGTTGGCATCAGTGACAGTGAGAGAGTAGAGGCCACCGTTTGTAAGAGTGTTGGTGGTAAATCTCTTAGCAAGATCGGGTTCTGTCAATGCGCCGAAGGAGGTTATCGGAGAGGCACCAGACCAACGATAAGAGTAGTAGTTGGTAGTGCCAACTGCTGAGGTGTTGGTGAATGGATTACCACCACTGATGTAATCTTCGGCGGTAGCAGCACCAGCGGCAACACTTGTCGGGAGACGAAAGCTGATGGTGCGACCATAATCTTGGCAGTCAACGAGATCTGATGTAAGGTTGAAGGAAATCTGCGAAGCCGCATTAACAAGCTTATTAGCAGATACTTGGCAACCATCCTCATCGGTCACAATTACAGTGTAGGAGCCGGGACGGAGACCAGATATATTTTGGTCGGTTGAGGTAAATCCGTAGGGACCAATCCACTTGTAGGCAAGAGACTTGGACTCATCGGCACCTTGCACAACAATGGATATCTCACCATCGTTTGCGTTGTAGCACTTCTCGTTAACATCGGCATCTTGCGGGAGGACGATAGAGATGGTGCGTTTGTTCTTGAGGGTGAAGTTCTTCTCGAGAGTATTGGACTTGTGAGGAGCGGAGACAAGCGAGGCTGAGCCCTCAACATCAGTAACCTTAAGGGTGTAAGTGCCCGCATCGAGACCAGTTATGAGGCTTGTACCCTCGGAGATTTTGGCGGCGCCGAGGTACCACTCGTATTTGAGGAAGCCATTGGCACCTGTGACACTCACGTTGATTGAACCGTTCATGAGCGTCGAGCAGTCGGGGTCTGTCTGCGTGGCAGTAATTGCAAGCTTGTTGAGTGTGAAGTTGTCAGTAGCAGAGCAACTGTTGCTTGCTGCCTGAGCATCGCGGACTGTCACGAGGTAGGTGTCAGCAGCAAGGTCAGTGAACTTGACATCAACACTGGATATTTGACTTGTGGTGACATCTTTGTTGAGAGTCACGCCTGTTGGAAGAGTGACATCTGCAGTGGAGATGTGGACATTCTTGGCTGTACCACTGGTTGAACCTGTCAGGGTAACCTCATAGGTGTAATTGTTGTTTGAAGCTACACCACCTACAATGTTGATGGTAGCCTCGCCTGTGCCAGATTCGCTGTCGTCCATAGTGTAATCGGAGACAGTCATTTCAACCTTGTTGTAGATAGGCACGTTGACGAGGGCAGGGTTGCCAGAGTATGTGCAGCCGTTAACATCGTAGAGCGAGATAGTGTGGTTGCCAGTCAAGAGACCAGTGTAGTTGTGGTCGCCCGTCTCGGTTGTAATAGTGTTAGCACCATCGAGAGTGAATGTGTAGGGGGCAGTGCCACCGTCAGCCCGAACAATAATCTGACCGTTAGCGACAGTGTTGTCGCAACTTGTGACAGTTATCGCACTTGTGGTGAGAGTGAGAGCCTTGGGTTCGGAGACCTCAACAATCTCACCGAATAGAGTACATTTATCGTCAGTGACAGCGACATAGTAGAATCCCTTGGCGACATTCTTGAGCGTGGCAGAGGTGAAATCCTTTTTATCGCTCTGGGCAGTGAGTGCGGACTCTGCAGAGGCACGGTCGTCAAACTTACTCCAACTATAGGATAGGCCTGAAGCACCAGCAGTTGTGGCGGTCAAAGTGCCATCGTTACCGTTGGCACAGCTTACATCTGTGGCTGAAGTGATGAGTGTGAGATGACTCTGAGTGAGTGTAAACTCATCGCTGTAAGCATCACAGGTGAGAGGTGAAGTATTGTTGTCGATGACGTGGAGGCGATAGGTACCTTCAGGAATGTTGGAGAAGGTGCGCTGGTCGTCGGAGGAAGTCTCAGTGACGTTAGTATGCTGCTGCGTCTGGTTATCGCCCTCGAGACGGACAGTGTAGGAGTAGTTGGTAGCATTATCAACGCCACCAGATACGGTGTAGACTACCTTGCCAGAGTTGAGGGTGAAGCAATCGATGGAACTTGACTTTAGAGTAATCTTAAGTTCCGTACCAGCGTTCTTGATTTCGACACGCTTGACAATCCTGGTATTATTAGCATCTGTTACAGTGACGTAGTAATAGTCGTTCTCAAGGTTGTCGAAGTAGTAGATGTCTCGGCCATCAACACCGGAGAGGATCTTACTTGATTTGCCAGAGAGCTGGATGGTGTATGGCGCAGTGCCATTTGTTATGGAGACGGTTATCTGACCGTTAGCACCATTGTAGCAGTAGTTGTCAGTGGACTGAACTTGGAAGAAGAGGCCATCGTTGGGGACAGTTACCGTGCCAGAAAGTGACGCACAGCCCGTGGACGGATCGTAGTCACTGACAGTGTAGGAGTAGTCGCCCGGGGCAAGATTGGTGAGAGAAAGTGAGTTCTCGTGTTCGGTGGACACAAAGCCCGTAACCGTGCTGGACCATGCGACACGGTACTTGGGATTGCCATTGGGGTTAGGATTACCACCAGTGACGTTGAGGACAATACGTCCATCGTTGACACCTTGGGCAGTGATAGGCGTGACAGACTCCTTAACTGTTATAGGCTGAGGACGAGTTATGGTTTGATCGGCAATAGTCTTGCAACCACCGAGGTCGATGACATCGAAGTGGTAGTCGCCAGCAGCAAGAGCAGTAGCGGGAGTGTTTCCATAAGCGAAGAGATATTCGCCAGAGGTAGCATCTGGACGCACCTTGTTCTCGGTGGCTGAGCCATTAACGAATACCGAGTAATAGGAGCCTGTGGGATCAGCATAGGGAGTGCCGCCCGTGATTTGGAGAGTTATACTGCCATCCTTGCCGTCTGGGCATTGGATATCCTTATGGGAGGCGATTGTGGCAGTGAGCGCAGCGTCGGGGCTTGTCACTACGAGGTTAGACTTAGTGGCGGAGCATCCGAGAATGTTGTCTGTCACTATGACTGTGTACTGTCCACGTGAGAGAGAGAATTGATCCTCCTGACCATCGATGATGCCCGTGCCCGTTCCGCTCCAACTGTAGGAGTACTGACCAGAGCCATTAAGGACAGTGAGGTTGATTGCACCATCTTGATTGCCGAAGCAAGAGATATTGCTGGTGGAGGCATTGACGGCGAAGTCGTTGGTCACACCGATAGTCATAGTCTCGGTAATGGTGCAAGGCGAACCGTCAGCCTTTGTAATCTTGTTATCTGTGACTGTTACAGAGTAAATGCCTTGTTGGAGCTTAACTTGGTGAGCACCATTGGCGTTGATGACATTGATGCCAGTCCATTCGTACTTATAGTCGCCAGAGCCACCAGAGACATTGAGGATAATCTCACCGTCGTTTATGCCTGAACAAGTCTGGTCTTTGACATCGTAAGTGAGTTCGATAGTCTTTGGTACAGCCACGGAGAGGACGACGGGGCACTTGTTTGCCTTAGTTAGGGTGACAGTCTGCACGCTACCAGCCTTGAGACCAGTGGCTTGGGTCTTGTCGGCGAAGGAAGTGAGACCAGTCCATGCGATAGTGTAGTTGCCGTATGTGGCATCAGTGTTGTCGAATGCGACAGACTGTCCCTTACGGACGATAGTGGCCTCGGCATTAGTGCCCTCGCAGTCAGGGTTCTTTGTGAGGAGAAGGTCGAAGTCGTAAGGCTCATTGATAGTGAAACCATCGGATGCTGCGGAGCAACCCTTAGCGTCGCTTACAGATATGATGTAAGTGTCGGCAGTAAGGTTGGTAATGCTCTCAGATGTTGAGCTAAGGATAGTACCATCAGCTCGCATCCACTCATAAGTGTAAGGAGCTGTGCCACCACGGACTGTCACGGAGACCTTACCATCGGCAGAGCCGTAGCAGGTGATGTCGCTTTGGAGAGTCTTAGTGATGGTTATAGCCTTAGGCTCTGGGACAAATATAACAGGACTTGTAACCTTGCAAGCAGAGGAGGCGTCGGTCACCTCGACCTTATAGTAGCCGCCAGAGATGTTTGTGAGATCCTCGGTAGTCTCGGTTGCAAAGCTACTTTCGGCTGTCGTGCCATTGGCATCGGTGTACTTACTCCATGCGTAGGAGAAGTCACCCATTCCGCCATCCACCGTGATGTCGATATTGCCGTTAGAAGCGTTGGCACAAGTTACAGCTGTCACATCGTAGGAGATGGTAATCTCAGGATACTCAGTGACATCGGCAGACGCTGAGACTGTACAGCCGTTAGCATCCTTGGCAGTGAGGGTGTATGTGCCAACAGAGAGGGGTGTTATGGTGTACCTACCCGTTGAGGGAATGTCGTACTTAACACCAGTGTTGGCCATTGTGACTTCGTATGCCGCAGTGGTTGAAGCGTTTGCAGTGCCACCTGTGACAGTAAGTTCAAGAGTGCCATTGCTGGATCCGTAGCACTGCTTATCAGTCTCCGCAACGAATATATTGAGGGCAGATGCTGGTTGCTTGATATTCTCGCCCGCTGTAGCAGTGAATAGGTGTGTGACCTCACCACCAGCAGCATCTACAACTCGGACTGTATACTCGCCCGCAGGACGCTCAATGACAAGTTGCGCACCTCCCTTGAATCCCTTTTGGTTGGCTACCTCGTTGACATAGATGTCGAAAGGAGCCTTACCATTGGTGATGAGGACTTTGATTTCGCCGTTATCACCATAGCAAAGGGCATCGGTGTGGTCGAATGAGACAGTTAGAGCACCAGCATCGGTTGTGGCAAGTTCGTAGGCTTGGCTTTGACAAGAATTGGCATCGGAAATGACGACCTGATACTTGTTGGCGGCGATTCCGTTAAGGATGCGTGTCTGGTTGGTGACGGAAGTGGAACCCTCGGTCATACCTGTCAGATCTACGTAGTTAGGCGTGGTGGTTGTGCTGTTGTCTTTAGCCCAAGTGATGGAGTAGGAGGGAGTACCACCCGTGATAGAGGTGATGGTTATGACACCATCAGTACCGCTTACTGTCGTAGGATTGGAGACATCGAAGGTTGCCTCGAGAGCCTCTGGCTCAGTGATATTGACCTCGATAATCTCAAGACACCCGTTAAGGTCTTGGACGTATACGAGATGCTTACCAGCCTCGCCAGAGAAGTTAGCGTTAGCCTTGCTGAAAGTTATGGTACCCTCCGTGGCTTGCTCATTGACACCGCCTGCGACAGTCGGGACATTAGCGTCGTCGACGGACCAATAGTAGGGGGCTACACCGCCAGAGATGGTGAGATTGAACTCGCCATTATCACTGTTGTAGCAGGAGACGTTCTGAGTAACCGAGGCACGTATGGAGAGAGGTGCAATTGGGCCATCAATTGTGACGGACTTCTTGCTGGAGCAGCCCCATTGACGGTCGCGCACGAGGACTGTATAGACTCCAGCAGAGAGGTTGGACTGTACGTTAGTGTTGTTGATTAAGCCCTGACCTGTGCCAGACCAACTGTAAGAGTAGTCACCAGAGCCATTGAGGACATTGATGGAGATGAGTCCATCTTGCTCACTGTAACATGTTACAGCCTTATGCTCCTCTTTGACATCGAAGCCATTAGCAGATACGAGTTCTACCTCTTGCTCGGAGGATACGCATGTTGCATCAGCTATGTCATCACCGTTGATGTCGCGTGCTTGAGTATCTTCGACAGTGAAGTAGTAGACCCCCTTGGCGAGACCACTACGCAGAGCAAGCCCATCGACCTTATTGATTTGAGCACCTGAAGCATCCTTTTGGTACCAATGGTAGTTGTATTTGCCAGAGCCGCCAGAGACAGTGACATTGATAGAACCGTTATTCACACCGTCGCAAGTCGGATCGACCTTGGTGTAGGCGACAGTCATAGGCTTGACGAGGGTGACTTCGCCAGTTATATCACATGCACCTGTCTTGACCATCTTGAAGCGGATGGTGCCATTGACAGTGCTCTTGTTGGCGCGGGTGTTGCCGTTGAGAATGAGGGTAGATTTGTTCGCATTGTTGGATATCTCGGAAGCCTCGAGGTTAGAACCAGACCATGAGAGGGTGTAGCCGTCAAGATTGGTTATCGCGGTCTTACTACCCTTTGTTTCCACGACAGCAACTGAAGCGTTCATGCCTTCGCAGTCGATATCGTTGATAATCTCGAGATAGTAAGTCTTGGGCTGGGTGAGGGTGACAGTCTTAGCCTCTGTGGAGCAGCCTTTGGAGTCGGTTATGGTGACGGTGTAGTTACCCTCGGCGAGACCACCTTGGATATTGGTGGATGAGGAGAGTAGCATTCCATCGGAACGACGCCACTGGTAGGAGTATGGGACAGTGCCGCCCTTAGGAGTCACGACAATCTGACCGTCGGCGAGACCAAAGCATGAGGGATTAGTGGATTTTATGTCGGCATCGTCGAGAGTTAGGGCAGAAGTGGGCTCATCGATGTGGAAGGTGAAGGCTTTGGAGCAGTTTCCTGAGGTGATGGTCACTTGATAGTCACCACCCTTGACCTGAGAGAGGTTTTGCTCGTTACCAACGGGCGTGGAAGGAGCAGCGAGTGAGTAGACATCCTCAGTGTAGTCGCCATTGGCATCCATGCGTTTCCATTCGTAGGTGTAAGCACCATTACCGCCATTGACAGTGTAGGTGACTGCACCATCTTGAGTACCGTTGCACTTGACATCGCGGGTTACTACATTGTCGATGGTAATTTCATCAAGCCCCTTGACCTCGACAGACTTCTGCGCACGGCAACCATTTTGGTCGGTTACTGTGATGACGTAGTTGCCTGCACCGAAGATGTTGCTATTTGTGGTGGCATCGACGTAAGAGCTGTAGATGTTAGTTGAGGCATTGAAGTCGGCGACAGTTACAGCACCTGGTGCGACAGTATATTGCGCATACTTGCCGCTATTGGGAGCACCTCCCGTGACATCAATCTTTATGGTAGCCTCCTCCGTGCCATAGCATACGGCATCCTTGCCAGTGGGATAGGTTACAGAAGTTGTGAAGTCGAGAGCCTCGGTGGCACCGTTGTTGTAAGATATTTGAGCAACGGGTGCGGTTATTGAAGCACCAGAGGCATCAGTTACGCGGATAACATAACGTCCTACGCCATATCCATCGAGTTTGACATCGGAGCCACCGCGGAAGTTGGAGACTACGAGAAGATCATCGACGTAGACATTGTAGGGAGCAGAGCCATTGAGGATGCGGACTATCATAGAGCCCGTCTTCTCGCCGAAACAGTTGACGTTGGAAATCTCGGCTGCTGGCACCTCAATATTGAGAGCACCGTTCTCGGATACAACAATCTTCTTGACCTCGGAGACACAGCCGTTGTAGTCTTTGACACGGGCGTAGTAAGCCTTCTGAAGGGTGACATTGCCGGCAGCATCGACAGTACGACCTGTGAGGTTACGACGTGTGTACTGGTTGTTGTATTGTGCATCGGGAGAGAAGGTGGTAGGATCGTTCTCGTCGTAGGCATCAGTAGCCCATTGGATAGTGTAGTCGGGGGTGCCACCTGCGACATCTGCGATGGTGATAGAGCCATCGGAGCCAGCAGAGGTTGTGACATTAGTTACGGAGTAGTTGAATGTTATGGGGTCGGGGCGTTCTACCACAACATCAACGTACTGCTCGCAACCGTTCTCATCTTGGATGGCAATGCTGTAAGCACCTGCGGGCCAGAGGTCGGTAGGAGAGGAGATGTTACCGTGGACACCTACGTACTTGATCTTCTGGGCAATGGACTTATTCTGCGGGACAGTGAGGTTCGCATTGAGCTGGTCATCCCATGTGAGGTCGTTGTACTTGTATTTGTACGTCTTGTTGACAGACTCGGGAGTGCCACCGTAGACGATGAGGGAGATAGTGCCATCGTTATTGGCGAAGCATGTGGCGTTAGTGTGCTCGGCCTCTACGGACAGAGCCTCGTCGGGACCTACGATAGTCTCCTCCTTTGTGACGGAGCAGCCATATTGGTTATCGGTCACAGTGACACGATATGTACCAGCGCCGAGAGTTGTCTGGTTGGTAACCTGGGTGCCTGAAGTGATGAGACCTTCGCCAGCACCCGACCAAGAGTAGGAGTAGTTGCCTGAGCCGCCAGTAACGGACACAGCGATCTTACCGTTCTGCTTTTCGAAGCAGGTGACGTTAGTGGGCTGCGTGGTGACGGTGAAGGCGTGAGTATTGGTGACCTCGACTTCAGTCCACTTGTCGGCAGGGAGAGTATTGGTGCGGACGGCGGAGAGTGTCGTGGCATCCCAGTAGTAGTAGCATTGGTCGACTCGGTCTGCACCTGTGGCGGTAGAGGCGGCACGAGTGTCCATGACAACGAATTTATAGGTGCCAGCGGGGAGGTTGACACGGCTACTTTGACCACCGAATGCGCCATTACCGTCGGCCCACTTGTAGGAGTAGTCTTGCTGGCCACCTGTGGCTGTTATCTCAATAGAGCCTGTTTCCTTACCTTCGCAGTCAGCGGGCGTGACTTTATAGGTTACTTTGAGAGGCTGGACGAAATTGGCACTTTGAGTTGTGGCGCAATAGTAGGCGTTATTTACCTCGGAGTACATGGATATTGCAACGGAGTAGTCACCACTGACGAGGAAGGAGCGTTTGAATGGGTTGCCAGACTGGTCTTGCTTAGCACCCGAGGCATCAAGGTAGGTCTTGACTTGCAGACCTTCCCATACAACACGCATGATACTCTTCTGCGCTACGGAGTTCTTGACATAGTAGACAGTGAGTTGTTCAGTGGTTTTATCCCAAACGTAACCATTGCCAAGGCTCCAGCTTGTGTTCTGCGAGACGTTGGGATTGGTGGCAGTTATGGTCGCAGAGAGGTCATTTTGGATGGCGTTCTTAAGGTCGGCATCCTCGAATATGATTTCGAGTTCGGCATTTTGGCCATCGCAGTCGACATCCTTAGTGACCTTGAGTTGGAAGTCGTTGGCGACGGGTTCAGTGACTGTTGCCACGGCGGGGACTGATGCAGCGTTGACACCAGTGCCATCGGTGACGGTCACTTTGTAGGAGCCAACACCTTGATTTTCGAGTTTAGCCTTTGTAGCACCAGGAATGTCGACACCGTCTTTTTGCCATTGGTAGCGGTAGTTTATAGCATTGCCGCTGCCGCCTGTTGCTTTGGCTACAAGTTGCGCATCGCTATTGCCAGAGCAGGAGACGTTGGTGACCTCGATTGTTACAGAGAGTGTGGTATAGGGGGCGAGGGAGAAGGTGTCAGTTATGGCAGTACATCCGTCGGATGTCACTTTGGCAATATAGGGGATATACTTCTTGGAGGCATCGACTTTGCTTGCCTCAAGATTCTCGAATGTACTTTCCTTCTGACCAGGCTTGACGACATCGCCGAGGTTATCGGGTTGTGTCGGGTCGAAGAGGAAGAGTGTGTACTCGTACGCGCCGTCGCCACCAGTAGCCTTGATCGTGGCAGTGCCTTGGAGGAGGTTGACAGGAGCGGATGTTGAGGCGATTGAGGCCTTGAGCTCATCATTGAGAGTCAAGGCACCACTCTTGAGGGTGCAAGATGTGTGGGACTTGCTGGTGACAGTGAGGTAGAAGTCGCCACCATTGGGGATGTTGGAGACTGTGCCATAGTCGAACTCCGTGCCTGATGGCGTTGCAGTAGACTTGGTGAAGGTGAAGCCAGTGTTGTTAGTACGGCCTGTGCCAGACCATCCGTCAAAGTCGTAGTCACTTAGAGCGTTGATGAAGTCAGAGCCCTTGACGGTGACTGTTATGGTGCGGTTGGCATCGCACTTATCATTGGCGGTCAACTCGAAGGCTATGGCGGGGTCGTCGGTGACGGTTATGCCAGTCTTCTCAGCGTAGCAAGCACCGTCGGTTGAGGCATCGTAGACACGTACATTGTAGACACCAGCAGGGACTCGGGTGAGGACGGGGTTATTGTAGTTGGTCTGTGGGTTCATAGAACCCGAGACGGGAGTCCACTGATAGACGAGGTCGGCAGCCTTAGAACCAGTGAAGCCTACCGTGAGTTGGATCTGACCATCGTCATTACCGTTACAGGTAGCATTGGTGAGGGAAGCGACATCGACAGTGAGGTCTGTCTTCTGGTAAGAGAGGGTTATGGGACTGAGGGTGAGGAGAGCCTTATCGGGCTGCGCATTGCCAGCCGCATCGGTAATGTAGTCGTCGAATATGGAGATGGTGTAGATGCCGGCTTGGAGTTTAGAGAACTCAACGGAATAGAGTGAGCCAGAAGGTGTGCCAATGACATCAATGTTGTTGGTGTTGACTACAGCGGAGGCGTTCTTGCTGTTGTAGATCTCCGTGGGCGTGGCAGTAGCGTTGTCGGCGTAGTTGACGACGTATGAGAGAGAGCCTTGACGACCGTTGACGAGGATCTTGATAGTACCATTTTGGCCCTCGGCGGTGTTACACTGAGGTTGGATGGGGTAGCCGGACTGAGCAGAAGAGGAGAGGCCTATTGTGGCAGAAGCTTTGCAGGACTCAGGGTCACTCTCGGGGTTAGCGTCCATGACAGTGAAGTCATAAACACCCATAGCAAGGCTACCGACCGTTATTGAGCCATCGGCTGCTACTGGGCCATCGGAGGTCAAGCCGTCACCTGTGCCGTCGGTAGAGAACTTGTATTCGCGAGTGCCAGCGGTAGTGTTGTTGACAACTCGTATGGTGTAGGCGTACTTGTCGGGGGATGTGGCAGTGGGCTTACCACCTTTGACGGTGAGCTTGACAGAGCCAGTTGCACCTGATTGCGCAAGTGCGACCTCGTTGACAGAGAGGGTAACAGGCTCTATGCCATCGACGGTGACGTTCTCAGAGTATTTGCATCCATTGGCATCACTCACCTCGACGTTGTATGTGTTAGGAGAGAGATTAGTGAAGGTCTTCTTGACGCCCTCAGGAACATCTTGGAAAGGCGTGGCTGCGGAGCCAGATGAGCCTTTGAGAAGCTGGATGGTATACTCGCCGTTGCCGCCTGAAGGCTTTACGGAAATTGTGCCAGACTCCGCATTGGAGCAGTTGGCGACATCGGTGTGTTCGATAGCTGCTGTCGTCTTGTAACGGTCGAGGAAGATCTTCTTCGACTTGGAGCAGAGACCAGTTGTGCCGATATTGCCAGAGGCATCATTGATGGAGACAGTGGCCATGTACCAACCCGATGGACCACCCGTTATGATATTGGGAGTGAGAACAGACTGGGTTGCCGTGGATGGGAGTGCGGCGAAATCGGCATCATCGGGCACAGTAGCCTTGTCGCCTGCCACATACTTCCAATCGTAGGAATAAGAGTAGGAGTAGTCGGAGGTGAGACCAAGGTTATTGGTCATGGAATAGTACTCACGCGGATATACGGGTGATACGTTGACGACGATAGAGCCATCGTTAGTGCCGTCACAACGTTCGTTTGAGGTCGAGTAGTCTATGCCTATGGTGCTTGGGAGGAAGATAGTCTTATTGGTAGAGCAGAGCGCATTGGCACTGCTTACGATGCGGAGATTGTACCAGCCTCCATTGGGCAGAGCCTTGGTCTGGAGCTTGTTGGATGCATCGATAATCTGGTTATTGTCGGTGCTGTCGGCAGTCCAGAAGAAGATGTAGTCATCGGGGTTGGCAGCGAACTCAGTAGCGTAGGAGAAATTCTCGATGCTGATAGTACGATTGGAAGACGCACAGAGGTCGGAAGGAACGAGCTTGAAGTCGATAGGCTTGATGCCCGTAACTTGGAAATCTTGGGTGAACTCACAGTCGGATGTTACGACGTGGAGAACGTAGGTGAGGGTCTTGGGGGTATAGGTGACGTTACCACTCGCATCGGTTGTCGTGTCGTAGGCCGTAGGAAGGACAATCTTGGGGAAGTTGTACTCGTAGGCCTGCGTGGTAGACGAGATGGAGGTATTGGCAATAGTTGTTTGGAATCCGTCGCCAGTTATGTAGAACTCAGTCGTTGCAGAGACACCATTTACCTCGTCAGCGGTGAAGCCTGCAAGGCGGATGCGAGGCTTGATGGTGTTGCCTGCGCCTGCGCAAGTCTCAACAACTTGGTTCTCAGCGACAAGCTCCATCTGACGAGCAAAGGCGAGAGTCTCAGATGCAGAGAGGACGCAGAAGGAAGATGCGCCGAGAGAGGAGAGACGACCAGCGTCGGTCACCTCGACGGAGTAAAGTCCAGGGGCTTGACCCGAAAGGCGATTAGCTGTGGCACCTGTGATTATCGTACCGTCCTTGTACCACTGATAAGAGAGGTTGGAGGGTGTGCCATTCTCGGTGATGACCTCGAGCTCACCTGCGGGACCTTTCTCGCACTCGGGGTTAGCGACGATGAGGGATACAGCGAACTGGGTGAGGGAGAAAGAGGTCTGAATGGAGCAGGCATCGTCCTTCACATTGGTGAGGACAGAGTTGTAGTCCTTAACAACGAGAAGATAATCGCCAGCGGGGAGGTTGTCGCATGTTATGGTACGCTCGGAGTTAGCGGCGGCATCGTTAATTACGCCAGAAAGTACAGCTGTGGTGAGGTCGATGGTGTTGTAGAGCCACCAGTTGTAGTTAACCTTGCCAGCGGCGTCGATTGCGCCACCTGAGATCTCAGCGGAAATCTCGCCCTTGTTCTCCTCACAGATGTTGGAGTCGAGTTTGCCCCACTCCATAGAGGAGATTTCGTCTACCTTGACGGAGACAGTGTTGGAAGGAACACCAGTGGCATCGTAGACAGTGATCTCGTATGTGCCAGCCTTGCCAGTGAAGCACGAGCCTGCCACCTTGGCAATAGTGTAGCTATAAGTGCCTGAGGTGCCCGTGCTGTTGAGGGTGGCATTGGAGTCGAAGGTGTCGTTACCAATCTTAATGGTATAGGGAGAGACGAGGTTCGGGGTAAGTTGGATGGTGAGAGTTATGACACCATTATCGCCATCGTGGCAGTTGACAGCAGTGGCTACGGCAGATACCGTCATCTGGTCGCCTGGCACAGCTATATCCTTTTGGAATTGGCACTGGTTGGCGTCTTGGAGCTTGATGACATAGCCACCAGCCACGAGACTACCGACAGGGTTATTGTTGAGATCGCCTGCGGTAGAGACATTGTTGGCATCACCAGTGGTGTAGGAGAATAAAGCCTCATCGGCATCGGTGCGCCACCACCATTGGAAGTTGCCATTACCGCCATTAACACTGTTGACATTGATAGAGCCATTCTGATGGCCATCATCACGAGAGGTGGTGTAGTCGATGACGACATCATCGGGCTGAGCGATGGAGACGATGGAAGTGATGGTAGAGCAGGAGTTGACGGACATGACATCACCCGCATAGACCCTGACAGCGTAGTCGCCTGGATGCCCAGATTCGATTTTGAAGGTGTAGGAACTGTGGTTGCCTGTAAGAGAGACGACCTTAGTAGGCTCCTTACATACATCGGACGTGGCGAGGGTGTATACTGGGTCGCCATTAGAATCGTAGGAGACAGTTTGGAGGGCGTAGGTGTGAGTAGACTGGCCACCAAAGTCGGATTCGACGGTAATAGTGGCGATAGACTTGTCGCCAGAAGGCTCAAACTGATTATCGGCACAGAGGAAGTCGACCTTGGAGATTGTGGCTGCCACTTGTGGATAGACAACAATATCTTTCTCCTCTTGGCATGTGAACTCAGCGGGAGTCTGCGGGCTGGTGAAGCGACCATCACCCACGGTAGTGTGCAGGCTATCGACGAGGGAGTTGTTGTTGAGCCAATAAGCGAAGGCTTTGACCTTGAAAGTCTGCGGCTTGGTGATGGTGGAGACATCAACAGAGAAAGAGTGTATCTCCTCGTTGGATACCAGCTGAGGATTAGAGGCGGCATTGCCGTTCTCGTCGAAGAGCTGGAGGTAGAAGGTTGTGGAATGGCGACGCTCGTTCTTCTTTATGTCGGTTACGGTAGCCCAGCCACCCTTAACAGAAGTCTCGACCACGCCATGGCAGTTGCGGTCGATGCTAAACGTGGTAGTGCCAATTTCGACTGCGGCTGGCTCAAAGATATGGAAAGGCTTAGTGACAGAACAGCCACTACCGTCGGATACGGTAAGGACGTAGTTGCTGCTTGGCGCAAGAGACTCGAACTTGCCAGTGCTATTGGTGCCTATGGTTGTGGCACCGTTTTTGAGCTCGTAGGAGTAGCTCGAGAGGTTGGAGTTTGCCACATTGCCGCCAATCATGGTCTTAACCTCAATAACACCATCGGCAGCACCATTACAAGAGACGTCGGTTACGCTGGTCTGGAGAACATTTATAGCATTGTCCGGCTCGGTGATGGTGAAGTCGTAGGAAGAGGGTGAGCAATAGTTGTAACCACCATACATGAAGTAGATGGTGTAGTTGCCTGCGGGGAGACCAGTAATCTCGAGCTTATCGGTTTGGAGAGGCTGACCGGTGAGAGCATCGGTTGACGTATTGGAAGTCTGGGCAGTATACCTTATCTTGACATCTTTGCTTAGTACAGAGATGTTGTAGTTGTTCTGCGAGCTGAAGTCGGAGAGGGAGTTACTGATGGCAGAGATGTCGGAGACAATCTGGTCGGCAGTAGTGAGGTAGAACCTGATATCGGGGGTGAAGGCGTCGAAGCGTTGCGTGTTGGGAGTACCAGCGTCGGCGGCCACGGCAGCGAGGTGAGTGATGTCGAGCGTTGAAGCACCATTATATTGACCCTTACATTGGACAGCCGTCTCGGTGGAGGATGCGGTAATGTCTATCAAGGGCAACACCTTGAACTGTACGGTGTTGGCGCACGAGGTATTAGCATCACCGTAGGTGACAATTGCTGAGTAAGTGCCCGCAGGGAGGTCGGAGAGGACGGTATTGCCACGTCCACGAGTTATCTCGTTGTTATTGGCATCGTACCAAAGGACATCGTAGTTGGCAGGAACGGAGTTTACGAACTCAATCTTGGCAGAGCCGATATTATTGGAGGCATCCGCATCGTTGCAATCGTAGTGATGCTCGACGTAGACCTTGAAGTCAACAGGGTCATATAGTTTAACCTCGATTGGCTCACTCCTGTAGTAACAGCCGGAATTAGCGTCCTTGACACGGACGATATAGAAGCCCTTTTGCGCACCATTGTATGTGAAGGCGTCAGCACCCTGAGGGTTGGTGGGGTCGGAGGCGTCGCCAGTGGTAGAGCCATCGTAAGTGTTATCGGCAAGAGCCTTAGTGCGATAGAAGTACCAGTTGTAGGTGTAGTCGGAGGTGTTGGGGGTTATGATAGTGGAGGGGTCATCGGAGTAGGAGATCTGCGTGAGCGTGACTTTGCCAGTTTTCTGGTCTACACCACCGTTAGAGCAAGAGGCATCGGAGGCGAGGGTGAGGTTCATGTCGGGGCGGACACGCGGTATGAACTTGGCGATGGGTGAGCCACACTCGGCGTTCATACTGGTAAGTTGCTGAACGTCTGTGCCGAAGGTTATGGAGCGGCCATAAAGATCATCACCGGTCACAGTCTTGACATAGAGATCCTTACCACCCGTCTCGGGAGAGAATGCCCATGTGATATTGAGAGTGGCAAGGACATCCCAACCGACGTTAGCTGTCGCACTTCCCTTGTCGGTGTCGGTTACGACAATCTTGTTATGCTCCGAGTCGTCGACCTCGAGGTTGAGCGTAGCATCCTCGTAGACACCTGCGGCATTTTGAGAGGATGTGATGTTGAGTTTGTAGGTCTTGTTCTTATTGTCACCTGCCTGAATTACGTAGGAGTAATAGCCGAAATTGGACTGGGAGACGGTTTGGAGGGAGAAGTTGAGATAATTTTTGAGGAGGTCGTATGCGCCGTCATTGTACGGGTTGTTGACCCAGTTGTTTTGGAGACTGCCTGCCTCTGCCTTATCAGATTCACCACCTTTGGCGACATACTTGGGGCAGTAGGGAACCTCCTCGGTCTTGAGGTAATCGTGACGAGGCGCAACAAAGTACTGCTTGTAGGATGAGAGAACACAACCACCGTAAGTATCAGTGTATGACTTGAATACGTAGTTGATGGTATAGACGCCCGGCTCAAGTTCGCCAGGGTTGAAGTAGAACGTACCGTTATTATCACCAAGGACATACTCAGTGCCATTGGCATCCTTTATGCGACGGTTGGCATCAGTCTTAAGGTCGACAGCATCGGAGATGTTGACGGGTATGGCAGTGGTGGAGCCATTGGGCATGAAAGTTAGGCCATAGTACTTGCCCGAGGTGGAGCCCATCTTAGTAACCTCGAACCAACCTTCACCGAGGTCGGAAAGAAGATTACCATTCGCATCCTTACCCGTAGGATGGATAGTGTTGAGCTTGAATGGGTCGGTGTCGCAAGAGCGGAACACACGCTTTTCACCATTGAAACGGGTGTCGTCGACGGAGCCGCCGTTGATGGAGAAGGAGGCGTTGGAGAGAGAGATGAGTGTTATCTTCTTGGACTTCTGGAAGGTACAACCACTTGCACCGGGGATGTAGTAGTCGTAGAAGATGGTGAGGTCGTAGGCGGAAGCTTGCGCATTCTTGCGATAGTAGTCGAGGTCGAGATATGCCACCTGCCTGTTCTTACTGTCGCGAGTCTTGAGAGTGAGACCCTTGAGACAAGCGGGGGCGTTATTGACAGTAGGCCAAGAGCCACCTTTAGCCACAACATCGAGAGAATCGGCTGTCGGGTCGTAGATGATATCACTAAGTGTAGACGAGTTGGTGTAGACCTGACCAATAGCGTACGCACCCTCGTAGGCTGATACTGTAAAGTAGATATAACGGTTCTCTACTGAGGTGGTGATGTTCTTCTCAGAGTCAGTGGCTGTGCCATAACCACAGATTACATCATCGATATCAATGTTAGCCTGCGAGGTGGAGAGTATCTCTATGCGACGTGAGAAGGGCGCACCGCAACCAACATAGTAGAGCACACGGTAGTACTTGACCTCAGGGTCGAGTGAACTGGTGTAGATGGCATAGTCAGACACGTACTGCAAGTCGGGGAACTCGTCACGGCAAATCTTGACCATACCGAGAGCATCATCACGAGTGACGCCTACTGGTGCATCCTGCGGGATGGCGCGGTCGTTGCCATTCTTGTCTTTGAGTTCCTGTATCCAGAACTCACCTGGCACCTCATCGCCGAGTAGAGTTGAGGGTTTGAAGGAGATTAGGTTGGAGATGGAGTTTACTCCATCAGTAAAGGAGGACTTGTAGCAGAGTACAAGGTTCTGGCTATGGTCGGAGACGAGCTTATGTACAGAGTTACCTGCGTCGTCCACTGTGGCGTTAGAGCTGAACCAAATCGATGGGTTGCTGGAGGAGAGGTTGTTTTTGTTAACCTCCTCGATGGTGGTTGGATATTGCGCAAAGTCGGTAGCGGCAGCATCCTTCCACGACTTACCCTGCCAGATGGAGAATGGGTCGGAATCATTAACTACGTATACATCCCAACCATCTACCTCATTACCTTGGCTATCTTTGGATTTATAGCGAAGGGTGCAAGAGGGATTATTGGCAACAAACTCGTAGGTGAAGTGGTATCTACCCGCACCTGTGGCACCATTCTCGTAAGTCCACTGGAAAGAGTATTTGCCGTCATCAGTGAAGTCGAACGTGACTTTGCCGATGCCATTGACATCATACTCTACTTTGGGCTGCGCACCGCCATCGGCAGTGGAGATGGTTATAGTCTTGATGGCGCCGTTATAGTTGCCATTGGCATCAACGATTGGGAGACCATCAGCACCAACTTGCTTCTGAATGGTAATGGTGGCGACACCACTAACCCCCTCATAGTCATAGTTGTATACAGACGAGGAGAGGTTGCCCGAGATTAGACCATCTTGACGGTTGGCGGCATTGTCCTCAATGCTGCGTGAGGGGTAGTTGAGTTTGACATTGACAGTCTGATTATTGTAGGCACAATAGGACTGGTGCATATTGTGCTGCAGTTCGCGCAACACACGGACAGGACGCTCAATAGACTCTCGGCAAGCGTCGCTCTTCTGGTTACGACATTCAGAACCATTGTCAACATAGAGATGTATAGTGGCGGTGTTGCCGTTGCCTATCTCGCTGACATCAAGGAAGTAATATTTAATGTCGGCCTCATCATAGCCATCATTGAGTTCATGTACAGCACCATCGTCTGTGAGGACTTTGATGTGTGGGCCACCCGAGAAGTTATAGTAGTAAGTGTTCTGGTCGGGCTTGGTGAAGTCGGTGAGATCGTATTGGGTTTTATATTCGTAGGCGTTATTAGCATCGAGGATAGCCTGATTGATTTCAGATGCAGAGACATCAGTGCCGCCCTTGAAGTGGTAGTAACCTTCGGAGATAGCCGTGGCAGACTGAGTATAGGTTATAGCACCATTGTTCTCAGCGATAGTGAGTGTGGCAGTGATGGTTACATTTACTCCATCGGGAGCTTTAGTTCCTATCTCATACACAGTGCCATTTGCCGACCAGTTTGGGGAGAAAAACACCTTATAGGCATTAGCAGTAGTGCGAGCAGTATAAGTGTAAGTGCCAATAGCAGTGGCATTTACATCATTAGCCGTCAATTTATTCCAAACAACAGTGTTTTGGTCGCTTGGGGTGTACGTGACAGGAGCACTCGTATTTGTCGGGAAGTCATAGACAAGCTTCGACGCACCATCACTCTCATACTGATATTTGTAGACGTATGGGGTGAGGATATGCTCAGAGTTGTCGTCAGGACACAGATAGTCCTCCGAGAAACCACCTTGGAAATTCTCACCATCCTCCACATCGCCTATGGAGAAGAATATCTCGTCGGCTACGGGTTGATAGAGGTAGCTTGTCTTAGAGCGGGTATAGATACAGTTGGTGTTGCCTTCCTTGTACTCGTAAGTCCAGGTTACAGGCACACCATTGGCGTTGCCACGATAGCGGAGGGTCGGGTAGAAGGAGTAGATAATGTCGCTGTTGAAGGCGGCTTGGTTGTTGCCTTGGTCTTGCTCAAGTACGCCGTCGGCGAAGAGTTTGCCATAGCCGCCATTATGGACGACGTTAGGTATACCCGTGATGGTAATAAGGTCGTTAGTGCAGTAGCAGTCGTCGGCATCTATGTCGATTACATTGTTAAGTGTCTTCCGATAGACCGTCATCTCATGTGAGGTGGTGAACGCCTCACAGTAGTTCTCTTTGTAGACAATGGTGTAGACAGTATGCACGCCATTGGCATCCTGCTGGAAGTTGCAGACATCGAAACCTTTCTGCTTCCACTCAGCTTCGCCATCGCCACCAGATTTCTCATATTTATCCCAATCGATACCAGTAGGCGTGAAGATACGCGGGTCGAACACATACGCACCATTGCTGACAGACAGTATAGGCAGCAGCACATCGTTTTTAGTGCAACCACGGACGTAATACTTGCCGTCGCCCGGATAGAAAAACTCCTGAATATTAGCGGGGTCGGAGTCTTCGCAGAGCGTCCAACGTGTGTCGGCACCATCACCAACATATGGGCGCACACTGGCATCGTTAGGACGAATCACCTCCTCAAGAGTGGCGGGCTCGGATTTACAACCATTGAGTGCGGCGTCCTCAGCCACAACATACCACGTGAGGTGGTAATTGCCATCAGCATCAAATGTGGCGTTAGAGGGGACTTTAACTTGGTATTTCTTGCCATACTGCTCCTCGTAGGTGTATTTGTACTTCGTAGAGAGGGCAGAGCCAGTCTCAAACTCAGAGGTTGTGTTGCCGCCAAGGGTAGGGTCTTTGAGATACCAGTGGTAGACAGTGTTAGCGTCAGAACCAGCAAGGTCGGCCCAATAGTTAGCCTCCGACAGCTCGCAGATGATGTTGTTGTTAGACTGCGAGTAGGTGGCATTGGGCGAAGGCATATCAGGGCTCTTCTTAATCTTTATGGTGAGTGGCTGAGCAGAGCATCCCGGTGTCTGTCCTACCGTAGTGTTGATAGTCACCGTCACATCGTCCGCACCACCAGAGAGCTGCCACAGCGGGTCGGTTATGTCAAGGTAGAAGTAGTAGAGCTGGTCGTTGTTCGTCGCCTGAATGACAGTCCTGTAACCATCAGAGGTCTGGTGATTCATCAACTGGTCACGCGTCATGGTGTTCTCGTGACCGTTACCCGTGACCGTGACGGAGAAGTCATACTTCTGCGCATTCCCGTTCGCATCGTCTTTGGCTGGGACAACATAAGAGATAGTGATCTTCTTGCTTATGCCCGTATAGGTGGCAGCCGTTTGCGTTGTGGCGGCATCCTTTAGTTTACGCAGTTCGGAGATACAGATTTCCGTAGCGAAGTCAGGCGTGACCTCGGGGTTGTATCTCTTGTGGATGACGTATACAGAGCTTGACTGTTGCGAGCGGCATCCATCGGCATTCTCCGCATAGGCTATATACGTGCCCTCCTTGAGGTTGATGAAACGCACCGTGCCGTCGTCCTCAAACACAGACTTAGTCTCCAAGAGCGTCCCATTGCGGTAGAGGTAGACTGTGGATGTCGTTGCAAGGTCTATGCTAAAGCGAACCTCATCGACACCACTTGTCTCGTCGCAATAGTAGTAGTTAGCCTTATCCTTATAGCGTTGTGGTGCGGCAGGACGTGCCTGGACAACCACAGTTCCACACACATCACCCTCTTTTGCGGCTTTCCAGTTGAGTTGATCCCAATCGTCAGAGGGTATGTAGTAGGCCGTGAAGGTCTGCGTCGTGGTGCGTGGGTCGTAGAAGTTGTCAAAGGTGATGTTGCCACCTGTGCCCCTCTTGTGGCCACGTACTGTGCCGTTGGCATCAACAAGTACGTAGGTATAATTCCTATCGGTATTGCCCTCAATACTAATGGTATAGTTGCAATCGCCTTGGTTAGTCTTCTTAAGATTGAACTTGCATGGGCCAGTAGGAGTAGTGGTGGTTACAGACTCGTTGATGGAAGTGGTGATGTCCCCTCCCGTGAGACCCACATTGACAAGGTCGCCAAACGTCACACCGTTACCTCTTGCTACATTCTGAGCCGGCCCCCAACCAACATTGACATAATACCATTCCCCATTTTTGTGAGTTCCCTTGTTAACATTATACGTACCTGAGACAGCACCGTCGAGTTGTATTGTTGAGTTGTTGCCTACGTTCAGCGTAACAAGTGTTCCATTCCTGTAAGCACGGAAATATATGCGGGTGTCTTCTACTTCCACAATTATTTGCTCCCCATTAGCATTTGCCGGAGGCAGCAAACTAACCATCGGGTCCTCATATTCCGGCACGCCATAACCCTCGAAGGTATCATCCGCCGCAAAGCCAGGTATTGACACAAAAAGAACCAGCAGAGCCACAAGGAACTGCCGCAAGGAACTCAAAGAGAGCTTCATATCGTTGACTATCATATAGTGTCGGTGTGATTGGGAGGCGACAGGGGAGACCGCCTCAGCACGTTCTACGCAAAGCACGTCGCCTTGTTTCATTATCGGGGAGGAAAGAGAACTATTTTCACGACCCACCAACGGCTCGGCACAACCATCAGTAAAGCCGCCGCAAAGGGCATCAGTGGATATGCGTTGGTGGTAGGTCATGGTCTTGAGTTGCTTTGAATGTTCGTAGGGAGGTTATATCAGCAGTCGGTAACTATTGCCCGCAAGCGACTTTACTATGCCCGCAAACTCAAGGTTGAGCAAGGCCACATTGACCGACTGTATGTTGAGATGCGTGCGCTGGCAGATGCCACTTGCCGTGAGACCGTCCTCCGAACGTAGGGCGTTGACTATGGCAACCTGCTCCGGACCTTGGGGCTGTGCAAAGAGTGACGGCGTGGCCTGCTGCGCCTCCTGCGCACGACGCACCGCCATAGGCACATCCCACGAGAGGGCGGCATCAACATCATCCGCCGACTCCACGAGAGTTGCCACATTGCGCTTAATGAGGTCGTTGCAACCTGCACTAAGCTCACGTCCCGGGAAGCCCGGCACAGCAAGCACCTGACGGTCATAGTCGAAGGCATAGCGCGTGGTGATGAGGCTCCCACCCTTGACGGCCGACTCCACGATGAGCGTCGCATCGGCCAAACCGGCTATGATGCGGTTGCGCGACACGAAGTTATACGCTTCCGGCTGCGTGCCAAACGGAAACTCCGACACCACCGCCCCCGCATGCGATATCTTGGCCGCCACATCCCGATGCTGGGCAGGATATATCGTGTTAAGCCCATGTGCCACAACGGCCACGGTCGGCCTACCAGTGCTCAATGCCGCACGATGGGCGGTGACGTCCACGCCAAAGGCAAGTCCAGAGACGATGATGATGTCCGGGTGCCGTCGGCAAAGATCCGATATAAGCCCTTGGCAGAGCGTGCGCCCCTCGTCCGATGGCTTGCGCGTGCCGACCACAGCGAGGGTTTTCGCCGTCTCGAAGTTGACGTCCCCCTTGACGAAGAGCGTCAGCGGCGCGTCGGGTATGGCGGCGAGCCGTCGCGGATAGTCCGCATCGGTTATCGAGATGGTCTTTATGCCATAGCGTCGAGCCGTGTCTATCTGACTATCAGCGTATTGCAACGCATCGGGCAGGTTGGCGGGGATATTCTTCAGCGCATTGGCGAGGGTCGTGTTGGGGGTGGGAAGGTCAGCAGGTGTGGCGTGCACAATGTCGTCAACCCTACCAAAGGTGGTAAGGAGTTGCCGTATTATGGCTGGTCCGATGCCAGGAATGGCAGTCAGGGCGAGTATATGTCGGAAATCGGCAGACATTGTCAAGTCAACGTGGGTGAGAGTCAGAGGTTTATGGAGGATTAAAAGTCTTAGAGTCGCACCCCGATACATCTTTCAGAGTTGTAAAGATAGGTGATTTTCGCCAATGTTCAAAGCGTGAAGAGTAGAAAGTGGACGAATACAAGGGTCAATCGGCACCATTTAACCCCCTAATGACCGACGCTCCGCAAATCGCCCAAAAATGCGGCTTCCAACCCCCATATATGCTCCATGCATCCTACATGCATGCTCCAACGATGCTCCAACGATGCTCCGCGGATGCATGCCAGATGCTCCGCGACTCGTTTTCGTTTTCTCGTAGAAAAACAAATATTTTCACGACGGCTGATTTTTCAACAATTCCACACCCTTTCTTCAAATTTCCGCCCATCTCTCACCTCTCACATCGCCCATTTTTCGGTCGTGAGTGTGACGAATACCCCCACCTTGCGATTTCTTTACGAACTAACAAAAAGAGCCACTCGACGAAAATATTCCGCCCACACGCCCTCTACCTCGCGTTTCCTTATTATATTTGCCCTGAATGGAATAGTAGGCTCATGGGAAAGTTCATAAACCCCTTCACCGACACGGGGTTCAAGAAGATATTCGGGAAGGAGGAAGGACCTGTTGATCAGTTTCTTGAACAGTCTGCTCGCCGGGGAGAGGCGCATCCTCGACATCGAGTTTCTCGACAAGGAGCACCACAGCCGGTTCCGCAGTGGGCGGAACACGATTTACGACATCTACTGCCGCACGGACACGGGTGAGTATATCATCGTGGAGATGCAGAACAGCAAGCAGGATGTGTTCATCGACAGGATGCTCTACTACACGATGCAGTCGCTCGCGGACCAGGGCGAGAAGGGGATGGCGTGGCGTTATGGGCTGAGCGCGGTTTATGGGGTGGCGTTCATGAACTTCAAGGACGACAAGCTGGACGACTTCCGGACGGACGTCTACCTGAAGGACCAGAGGAACAAGGTGGTGTCGTGGAAGATGCGCGTGATATTCCTTCAACTGCCTCTTTTCGAGAAGGAGGAGCCGGGTGCTGACTCGGACTATTTTGACAAATGGATTTACGTATTGAAGAACATGGAGACTTTCAGCAGGATGCCCTACGCCGCGCAGGACGCGGTGTTCAAGAAGCTCGAGTCGATAGCCACCCTTGCGGAGCTGTCGCCCGCGGAGCGTCGCAAGTATGACCATGACATCAAGGTGCTCAGGGACAACCTGGTGTTTGAGGAGCAGGAGAAGAGGCATATAGAGGAGGCGGAGAAGAGGGGA
>CAZPPW010000002.1:23080-72442 GCA_964588595.1 uncultured Marinilabiliaceae bacterium | reverse complement strand
GCCGACTTAGCTCAGCTGGTTAGAGCGTGTGATTCATAATCACAAGGTCCCCGGTTCAAGCCCGGGAGTCGGTACCAAACAGCCGGATAGCAACCCGCCATCCGGCTTTCCTGTTTTATCCCCCCTGCGCCCCGCAACCCATTCTGCCCCAACCCACATGCCATATCTCCCACATCCCCGCCAACTTTCTCCCCCAATTTGGCTCTTTCCCCGAAAAACACTATATTTGTAGGCTTAAATATTAATACCATAACCCTCCCCCTAAAGGAGGTATCCCATACCATGAACGAAGAAGAAAAGAACGTCAACCAAGGTAACTACGACGCAAGCAGCATAACTGTCCTCGAAGGCCTCGAAGCCGTCCGTAAACGCCCATCTATGTACATCGGCGACATCGGCGAACGTGGCCTCCACCACCTCGTCTACGAGGTCGTCGATAACTCCATCGACGAGGCTATGGCCGGCTTCTGCTCCCACATCGAGGTCACTATCAACGAAGACGGTTCAATAACTGTTCAAGATAACGGACGCGGCATTCCTGTCGACATGCACGAGAAAGAGCACCGCTCCGCCCTCGAGGTCGTCATGACCGTCCTCCACGCTGGCGGCAAGTTCGACAAGAACTCCTACAAGGTCTCCGGCGGCCTCCACGGCGTAGGCGTCTCCTGCGTCAACGCCCTCTCCGACCACATGGATGTCGAAGTACGACGCGGCGGCAAACTCTACCGCCAAGAGTACTCCAAAGGCAAACCCCTCGCCCCCGTCGCAGAGGTAGGCACGGCCGACACCACCGGCACTCGCGTCCACTTCCACCCCGACGCCGAGATCTTCACCACAACAGAATACCACTACGACATCCTCGCCAAACGCCTGCGCCAACTTGCCTTCCTCAACCGTGGCGTACGCATCTCCCTCGAGGATAAACGCACCATAGGCCCCGACGGTCAACCCGTAGAGCCGCACAAAGACTCCTTCTACTCCGAGAAGGGTCTCGAGGAGTTCGTCGAGTACATCAATGGCGCCAACGAACGCCTCATCTCCAAGCCCATCTGCATAAGCAACAACAAGGGCTCTATCCCCGTCGATGTCGCCATTCTCTACAACACCTCCTACACCGAGAAGATATACAGCTTCGTCAACAACATCGACACCATCGAGGGCGGCACCCACCTTAATGGCTTCCGCCGTGGTCTCACCAAGACGCTCAAAGCCTGGGGCGAGGCCAACAAGATGTTCGAGAAGTCCAAGATTGATATCGACCGCGACGATTTCCGTGAGGGTCTCACAGCCGTCATATCCGTCAAGGTCATGGAACCGCAGTTCGAAGGCCAGACCAAGACTAAGCTCGGCAACAGCGAGGCCGATAAGGCCGTAGCCGATGCCGTGAGCGAGGCCATGGAGAACTTCCTCGAGGAGCACCCCAAAGAGGCCAAACTCATAGTCGACAAGGTCATCCTCGCCGCCACAGCACGTATCGAGGCGCGCAAGGCACGCGAGACAGTCCAGCGCAAGGGCGTACTCTCCTCACTCAAGCTCCCCGGTAAACTGTCCGACTGCTCCTGCCGCGACCCGTCGAAGTGTGAGCTCTTCATCGTCGAGGGCGACTCCGCAGGCGGCTCGGCACGTAACGGTCGTAACAGCCGATTCCAAGCCATCCTCCCACTCCGCGGTAAGATCCTTAATGTCGAGAAGGCCATGTGGCACAAGGCTTTCGAGAGTGAGACGATTAAGAATATCTACACCGCCCTCGGCGTGTCCGTAGGCACGGAAGACGACCCCAAGGCTCTCAATATGTCACGCCTCCGCTACCACCGTGTCATCATCATGACCGATGCGGATGTCGACGGAAGCCACATCGCCACGCTCATCCTCACCTTCTTCTTCCGCTATATGCGCGAACTCATCGACGGTGGGCACGTCTATATCGCCACGCCTCCCCTCTACCTCTGCAAGAAGGGCAAAGACCAGGAGTACTGCTGGAATGACGACCAGCGTAAGGCATTTATTAGCTCACACACAGCAGGCCAAGGTCAAGTCGTCGTTCAACGCTATAAAGGTCTCGGCGAGATGGACGCTAAGCAGCTCTTCGAGACGACTATGGACCCCAACACCCGCACTCTCCGCAAGGTTCATATCGAGGACGCCATCGAGGCCGACCGTGTATTCTCAGTCCTCATGGGCGACGATGTCGAGCCACGACGCAGGTTCATCGAGGATAACGCTAAGCTCGCCAATATCGACGCTTAACAGCCCATAGCTCATAGCATAACAACTACCGTCCCCCTGCGCCCTCCACAACGCTCGGGGACGGTCTCTTTTCCCCATCATTACAATGCGTACACTCCTCCTCACACTCCTCCTTCTCTCCCTCATTCCACCCGCCCTCGCACAGAGGGTCGTCTCTCTCATGCCCTCCGCCACCTACATGGCCGTGCAGATAGGTGCCGATGCCAACATCGTTGGCCGCACCGCCTATTGCCCCCCTCCCGCCAAAGGTATATCCTCACAGACTGTCGGCGATGTCATGACGGTCAACATCGAGGCCATAGTAGCCCTCCATCCCGATGCCGTAATCGCCTCCAACTTCACCCAACAGTCCGTAGTCGATCGCCTGAAAGCCCTCCACATCAATGTCCTGACCCTCTCTACTCCCAAGTCTTTCACCGAGATTTGTGAGCAGACTTCCCAGATAGGCTCACTCACTAACCACCTCCCCCAAGCCCGTGCCGTATGTCAAGCCCAATCACACGCCATCGATAGCATAGTGGCCACCATCACCCCACGCCCCCTCTCCGCCTACGTTCAGGTGGGCGCCAATCCCCTATGGGGCGCCACGCCCGACTACTACATCCACGACCTTCTCTCACTTCTCTCCCTACGCAACATCCTCCGCAACGGCGAGGGCGGCATATCACGCGAAGAGATTATACGCCGCAACCCCGACATCATCATCCTCTCCACCCTCGGCGGTCTCGCTCCCGACGAGAAAGCGCAATGGCAACGTCTCTCCAACGCCAAGGTTCTCATCATCGACGAGAATGAGCTAAGCTGCCCCACACCCCTATTCTTCCGCCTCGCCCTCCAGAAGGTATGCAACGCTCTCAATCCATAACACGCCCACTCGCAACCCTCCTACTGGCGACTCTCATCCTCGCCTCCCTCTGCATAGCCTACATCCATGAGGGTCTCGCCGATGCAGATGCCGCCACCCGTGAGCTTATTGTCCACGAGTTGCGACTCCCCCGCATGCTATGTGCCATGGGTGTCGGTGCGCTCCTCTCCATCTCTGGGGCTATAATGCAAGGTCTCTTCCGCAACCCCCTCGTCGAGCCATACACCATGGGAATATCCGGCGGTGCGGTAGTGGGTGTCGCCATCGTCTTCACGTGCGGCATAGTGGCCACGCTCGGCAGTGCCGCTGTGACGTTAGGTGCTGCCCTCGGCGGTCTCCTCTCAATGGTCGTAGTGCTACTCGTGCGCCGTGCCGTGGGCTCCGACACCACTGTGATGCTTATCTGCGGCATCATGGTCAGCTTCATCGCCTCAGCCGCCACGACACTCATGCTCTCCCTCGCCACACATGAGGATATGAGCCAAATCCTATCATGGACAATCGGCTCTTTCGCCACGGCCAATACCTCCATGTCCCTCCTCGCTATTATCACCGCACTCCTCGCCACACTATTCTCTCCTCTCCTCGGCAATATCCTTAATGTCATGGCGTTAGGCGACGACGATGCCCTCGCCCTTGGTCTCAATGTGCGCCGTGCTGCGGGCTGGCTCTTCTCGTTCGCCACATTCATTGCCGCCATTGCCGTGGCCTCTGCCGGTATAGTGGCGTTCGTGGGTATGGCCATCCCACATCTCACCCGCACTCTCCTCGGTCACGACAACCGTCTCGTCCTCCCCGCCTCAGGTCTCCTCGGTGCGACGCTCATGCTCGCCTGCGACTTTATCGCCAAGGTCGTTATCTACCCCCGTGAACTGCCAGCAGGTGCCATCTGCGCCATCCTCGGTGGCCTTATGTTCGTCTATATGACTATCAAATGGAAACATCGCCTGTCATAATTGCCGCCCTCTCCGACTTCAGCGGCGGATATGCACCCCACACTCCCGTCCTCAAGTCCATATCCCTCTCCCTCGCCGCAGGCACGCTCACTGCCGTGGTAGGCCCCAATGGCGCAGGCAAATCCACTCTCCTACGTGCCTTCCGCAACCAACTGCCCCACACTCACGGCGCAGCCACCCTCTGTTCCCGCCCTCTCGCCTCATTCTCCACACGCCACCTCGCCCAACACGTAGCCGCCGCCTCCACCATCCCACACGACTACCCCGACACAGCTCTCGCCTACACCCTCCTCGGTCGCACCCCACATCGCAATATCCTTTCCCTCAACGACTCCAACACCGACACCCAGATAGCCCTCGATGCCCTCAACCTCATGGGCATACCCCACCTCGCCCACCGCCCCGTGGCACAACTTAGCGATGGACAACGCCAAATGGTATGTCTCGCCCGTGCCATAGCCCAACGCCCGCGTCTCCTGCTCCTCGACGAACCTACGGCCAACCTTGACCCCGCCAACTCTCAACGCATTCTCCTTAAAATAAAAGATATAACCCGTTCCCAAGGTATAGCTGCGCTCACCACGATCCACGACATCAACGCTGCCCTCCAGTGGGCCGACAATGTCCTACTCCTCAAAGACGGCACCACCATAGCTTTCGGTCCCGCTCCCGATGTGCTCACCCCCCACAACCTCTCCCTCGCCTTCAGCGTCCCCTTCTCTCTCCAAACCGCTCTCATCCCCTCTCCCGCCAATTAAATTTGGCACACATAAAGTCATATCCCTTTCAGTTATCAATTAAAAGAAGTATCTTTGCGTGATAATTGTGAAATCAACATAAACACAGAATACAGGCAGTCATGTCAAAGCAGAAGGACATAGAAGAAAAGAATGTGAAGGCCACAGATGAGGGCTTCGCAACTGTTCAACAAGGTCTCAACAAGTTCGAGCTCTTCTTCGAGGATCACCAGAAGGCTATCGGTATCGGCTTCATCGCTATCATCGTCGTTATAGCTCTCGGATGGCTCGTCAAAACACAATACCTCAACCCCCTCCAGGACGAGGCTCAAAAGGAGATTTTCCAAGCACAATATTACTTCGAGGCCGACAGCTTCAACCTCGCCCTCAATGGCGACGGCATCAACAGCGGCTTCCTCAAAATCATAGACAACTACTCAAGCACCAAGGCTGGCAAACTCGCCAACTACTACGCTGGCGTATGCTACTTCAAACTCGGTGACTTCACCAATGCTAAGAAGTACCTTGCCGACTTCTCCTCCGACGATGACATCCTCAATACCATGGCCATAGGTCTAATCGGCGATGTTGAGGTCGAGATGGGCAACCTCGATGCCGCAATCGCTCAGTTCAAGAAGGCTGCCGATAAGGGCAATAAAGTGACTGCCCCTATCTTCCTCGAGAAGCTCGGCGCAGTCTACGAGAAGCAAGGTAAGACCGACGATGCGGTGGCCGCCTACAACAAGCTCAAGGACTTCCCCACAAGCTCCCAAGCTCAGTTGGCCGACAAACTTATCAACTCTATAAAGAAATAATACCTCACTCAGGCATATTCTTATACGACAAGAGCCGCCGGTCTTCCACGGCGACTCTTGTCATTCTGTTTTCTACATATTAACACCACTCCCAACCCGCTGACTATCATGTCTTCCAATCTCAAAAACCTCTCCGACTACGACCCCAAGAAAGTGCCCTCAGCCGAGGATATGCGTTTCGGTATTGTCGTGTCAGAGTGGAACAGCAATATCACCGACAACCTCCTCGATGGCGCTGTCGACGCTCTCGTCAAACATGGCGCACGCAACGCCAACATCGAGATATATCACGTCCCAGGCAGTTTCGAGCTTATAGCCGGTGCCAAGATGATGGTGCGTAAGCACAACCCCGACGCTGTGATATGCCTCGGCTCTGTTGTTCGCGGCGACACCCCCCACTTCGACTACGTATGCTCCGGCACGACCCACGGCATAGCCGAACTTAACCTCCGCTACGACATACCCTTCATATTCGGCCTCCTCACAACCGACAACATCCAGCAAGCCCTCGACCGTTGCGGCGGACGTCTCGGCAACAAGGGTACCGAGTGCGCCATAACTGCCATTAAGATGGTCGCCCTCAACAAACAGTAGCACACAAGCCGCAAACCCTGTTATTTTCTCCCATTTAACAGCGGCATCCGTTGCGATAAGAAGCATAGTTATTAATTTCGCACCAGTATAATACGAACCGAAATGGTAAAAATAACATTCCCAGACGGCAGCTCCCGTGAGTTCGAGGCAGGGATCTCAGCTATGAAAGTAGCCGAATCCATTAGCCCTAAACTCGCCAAGGAGGTTCTCGTCGCAAGCGTTAATGGTCAGTTGTACGACCTCACGCGTCCAATAAATCAGGACTGCTCTCTCGAACTCCACAAGTGGGACGACCCGCAGGCTAAGAAGACTTTCTGGCACTCGTCAGCCCACCTCCTCGCCGAGGCGCTCCAAGCGCTCTACCCTGGCATTAAGTTCGGTTTCGGCCCCGCCACTGAAAACGGTTTCTTCTACGATGTCGACCCAGGTGAGGGCAACGCCATCAAAGAGGGCGACTTCCCCGCTATCGAGAAGAAGATGCTCGAGTTGGCTCGCCAAAACAATGAGTTCGTACGCAAGGAGGTCACAAAGGAGGAGGCAGTTAAAATCTTCTCCGCCACAAACCAGACCTACAAGATTGAGCATATCAACGACCTCGAGGAAGGCACAATAAGCACCTACACTCAAGGTAGCTTCACCGACCTCTGCGCCGGTCCTCATATCCCCAACACTGGTGCCATAAAGGCCATCAAGCTCACAGCCGTGGCCGGTGCATACTGGCGTGGCAACGAGAATAACCCACAGCTCACCCGCGTCTACGGTGTCACATTCCCCAAGCAGAAGATGCTCGATGAGTACCTGACTATGCTCGAGGAGGCCAAGAAACGTGACCACCGCAAGATAGGCAAGGAGATGAAACTATTTGCTTTCTCCGAGCGTGTAGGTGCCGGTCTGCCTCTGTGGCTGCCCGATGGTGCACGCCTGCGCCGCCGTCTCGAGGAGTTCCTCCGCGACGTTCAGGAAAGCTATGGCTACATCCCCGTCATAACACCTCATATCGGCAATAAGGCTCTCTACGTCACCTCTGGCCACTACGCCAAGTATGGCAAGGATAGCTTCCAACCTATCCATACCCCTATCGAGGGCGAGGAGTATCTCCTTAAACCGATGAACTGCCCCCACCACTGCGAGATCTACCGCACCGAGCCACGCTCCTACAAGGATCTCCCATTGCGCTACGCCGAGTTCGGCACGGTCTATCGCTACGAGCAGAGTGGTGAGCTCCACGGTCTCACGCGTGTCCGCGGCTTTACCCAAGACGACAGCCACATCTTCGTACGCCCCGACCAGATAAAGACCGAGTTCGAGAAGGTGATGGACATCATCCTCTACATCTTCAAGACTTTCAACTTCACCCAATATACCACACAGGTGTCTCTCCGCGACCCCAACAATCGCGAGAAGTATATCGGCTCCGACGAGAATTGGGAGAAGGCAGAGGCGGCAATCATCGAGGCATGTAAGGAGAAGGGTGTGCCTTTCGTCGAGAAGACTGGTGAGGCCGCTTTCTACGGCCCTAAGCTTGACTTCATGGTCAAGGATGCCATCGGTCGTGAGTGGCAACTCGGCACAATTCAGGTCGACTACAACTTGCCCGAGCGTTTCGAGCTTGAGTATATTGGTGCCGACAATGCGCCCCATAGGCCCGTTATGATTCACCGCGCCCCCTTCGGCTCTATGGAGCGTTTCGTGGCCGTCCTCATCGAGAATACCGCAGGCAAGTTCCCCTTGTGGCTCACTCCCAACCAGGCTGTCGTCCTTCCAGTGAGCGAGAAATACAACGACTATGCCGACAAGGTCGTCGACCAACTCAAGCGTCTCGGTGTACGCACCATCGTTGATAATCGTAACGAGAAGATTGGCCGTAAGGTACGCGACAACGAGCTCAAGCGTATCCCCTATATGCTCATCGTTGGCGAGAAAGAGGCTGCCGATGGCGCCGTCTCAATCCGCAAACAAGGCGAGGGCGAGCAAGGCACAATGAGCATTGCCGACTTCGCTAAGAAGATTAACGACGAGTGCTACGAGATGCTCAATGCCAACAAACTTGAACCTTCCAAATAATTAGCAGTGAAGAATAATTTCGTGCAAGGATACGCATTGGATTATCAAATCGTTGCGTATCTTTGCACCGAAATTATCATAACAAACAAGAGTCTTAACGCATAGTGAATACCCCCACGAACAACAATGGGCGTCCCACCGGCAACGGCGGTAATGGCGGAAACTATCAAGGACGGAGGGCTCCTCAGCAGCCCGAGCCAGAGCACAGGATTAATAACAAGATTCGCGTGCCTAAAGTCCGTCTCGTAGGTGAGAACATCGAGAATCCTGGCATCTTCACAATCCAGGAGGCAATGAAGATGGCAGACGAGATGGAACTCGACTTGGTGGAAATATCACCTACCGCAGATCCCCCTGTATGCCGCATCCTCGACTACCAGAAGTTTCTCTACCAGCAAAAGAAGAAACAGAAGGAGATTAAGGCTAAGCAGGTCAAGACCGTCGTAAAGGAGATCCGTTTCGGGCCGCAGACCGACGACCACGACTACGACTTCAAGCTCAAGCACGCCCAGAAGTTCATCGAGGAGGGTTCTAAGGTTAAGGCTTATGTTTTCTTCCGCGGTCGCTCGATACTTTTCAAGGAGCAGGGTGAGATTCTGCTGTTGCGTTTCGCCAACGACCTTGAGGATGTAGCACGTGTGGAGCAGATGCCAGTGCTCGAGGGTAAGAGGATGACGATGTTCCTCTCTCCAAAGAGCAAGAAGAATTAGAAACCTTGTTTTTGTCAATATATTAAAACCGGTCACGCTGGAGCAAGGTGAGCAAGGCGGTAACGCCAAGCCCCCAAGGCAGCACGGCTGACCATAAGAGTTGAAACGAAATGCCTAAAATGAAGACCAACTCGAGCGCTAAGAAGAGGTTCACCCTCACAGGCTCGGGCAAGATTAAGAGAAAGCATGCCTACAAGAGGCACATCCTCACGAAGAAAGAGACCAAGCAAAAGCGTAACCTCACGCATGCAGGTCTCGTTGACCAGACCAACCTCCGCGAGGTAAGGCTCCTTCTCCACATCTAATTCAATACCAGGGCAAGGGATTCGGTAAGTTTTGGAACCGCAACCTGCCCCATATTCAAAGTTGTATGTCTGTGCCTCAAAGTCACGTCTGCACGTGCGCCAGACCTACTTAAACAAAACAAGAAATGCCAAGATCAGTAAACCACGTAGCTTCACGCGCAAGGCGCAAAGCTATCCTCAAGCTCACCAAAGGTAACTTCGGACGTCGCAAGAACGTCTGGACTGTTGCCAAGAACACCTGGGAGAAGGGTCAAACCTACGCCTACCGCGACCGCAAGAACAAGAAGCGCGCTTTCCGTGCTCTTTGGATTCAGCGTATCAACGCAGCCGCACGTGCCGAGGGTATCTCCTACAGCCAGCTCATAGGCCTCATCAACAAGCAGAACATCGAGATCAACCGTAAGGTCCTCGCTGACCTCGCTTGCAACCATCCTGAGGCTTTCAAGGCCGTTGTCGCTAAGGCCAAAGAGGGCGCTAAGTAGTCCCCACAACCACAGTTCCTTTTCTGACAATTACAAGGCTTAATAATAGCCCCGCAATGCATTGCATCGCGGGGCTTGTAATTTATACCTGTTCAGTTCGAGTAGGGTAGGGGAGTGGTCGGCTATTTTAATTTCTTGCCATCAGCAAACGCCTGACCAGCTTTCTTGCCAAGTTCAATGTAAGACTGGTGCACACCATCGTATGTGATGAGGCGCATCTTCTCAATATCAGGCTTGCCGTCCTCGGCAAGGTATTTCTCGTCGCAGAGTATGTTGACGATTTGCCCGATAAGGCAATACCCGCTTTCGCTCTCATCTATCTTCTTGACAATGCGACACTCAAAGGTTATAGGGAAGTTGGCAAAGACGGGTGCATTGACTTTCTCCGCCTTCTCTACCGTCCATCCTGTACGGGCTATCTTGTCGGGCTGATCTTTGCCACTGACAATGCCGACATAATCTGCGGCAACAAGGGTGTCAGTCGTAGCGAGGGCTACGGTGAAATCGGGATTGATTGCAAGATTGTCGGTCGTGGCGTGTTTGCCAAGTGAGATGACAATCTGGTTAGCGTCCCACGTGCCACCCCATGCGGCATTCATAGCGTTGGGTTTGCCATCCTTGTCGTATGTGCCGATGATGAGTACAAGTTGTGGAGCCAACCAAGGCTTAGGTGCAAATGACTTCATTGTGTTTCTGTCTAAAATTTAGCTCTGATATATTGTGGCAACTTCCACATCACTTTCTCAATTTTGGATAATGTGGGGCTTAAACCGTGCGAGCTGTATATTTTCTCGTCCTCCCTCCACATCTGCCTGCGCTTCTCCTTGTTCGTGCTCATGCCTCCCATGCGCATCTTTATGATGTACTCCTTGAGGTATGCCACATTAAGATCGCCTGGCATTAGCAACCGCAAAAGGAAGTCGGAGTCGGATGCTATCTTATATGTCTCGTTATATAGGCCTTTGCGCATGAGGACGTCACGTTTGATGTAGCACGTGGTATGCAACGGCAGCCACCCATTCTTGACCTTCCATAGCCTATACGAGCCGCCTATCCATTCCCTGACTACACACCCCTCATCATCTGGTTTGACGAATATGCCGTCACCGTATAGGAAGTCAGCTCCAGTCTTCTCAAATAGGTCGACTACGTGCGATACAACCTGTTGCGAATACAGTGTGTCGTCCGAGTGCACGAGGCCAACGATATCCCCCGTGGCCATGCGTATGCCTTTATTGAGTGCCTCATACATCCCGCCGTCTGGCTCAGATTTGACGAAGGCAATCTTATCCTTATATTGGTCTATGATGTCTAAAGTTCCGTCTGTCGATGCCCCATCCACCACAATGTACTCAATGTCGGGGTAGTCTTGCCCTAACACGCTCTCTATACTGCCCTTTATCGTAGCAGCTCGGTTATAACATGTTGTTATGAGAGATACTTTCATAGTTTTGTGGCTCTGATATTCCTATCGTCTGTTGCAAAGTTAACACTTTATGCTGGCTCTATTGTCAATCTATCGTCTAATACGTTGTTCTTGATGTCAAGGTTCAATGACATACGAAATAATTCCCACTTTTATAATCATTCCATTCTTTTGGCCATAGCCTCTGCAGCAGTCCACGCTGTGGTCCATGCCGCCTGAAAGTTGAACCCTCCCGTGATGCCGTCTATATCAAGCACTTCACCTGCAAAGTACAGCCCCGTTCGGCTTCTGCTCTCCAATGTCTTAGAGTCTACGACCGTTAGTTTCACCCCGCCTGCTGTGACAAACTCGTCTTTGAATGGCGCACGACCGTCTATATCGTATGTGTCGGAAGTCAATATTGCCACTAACTTGTTAATGTCCTTCTTGCCAATGTCGACCCATCTTCGTCGATCGGCATCTTGTATTGCCTTTTTTGCGAGGTATTCCCAAAGTCTTGACGGTAGTGTTTCAGGGTGCGCATTGATGATGACTTTTTGCTGGTTCCGCTGTGCAAGTGTGGCAATCATGCGCCGTGCATCGTCCTCCGATTTCGTAGCCCAGTTGACAAGCAATTTCCCCTTATATCCACATTGCGCAAGATGCCGTGCCGCATAACTGCTGAGCCGTAATGTGGCAGGTCCACTCACTCCCCAATGTGTTATTAGCAATGGACCACTTGCCTTATAGGTCGTGCCAGCTATCGAAAGTGTCGCCATGTCTGCCACAGTACCCATAAGCGCATTTAATGCCACATTCTTAATCGAGAACGTGAATAACGATGGCACTGGTGTCTCTATCTCTTCGTCAGCCAATCCGAGCCAATCGTACATCTCATGTCTCTGCGCTCCTCCAGTGCACACTGCCACGAGGTCACCACGTCGCAATAGTGCGCTGATGTCTATATCTCGTTGCTCCGTGATGACTTCCACGCCCCTGAGACGTGCCTGTGCGGTGAGGCATCCTACTATGCTTTCAGAGTTCTGCGAGGCGGGAAATACGCAGTTGTCGGGCATAATGGTGAGTCGCACACCGTGCTTCTCGAACCACTCGAAAGCATCCGATGGACTAAACACGTGAAATAATTTACGCAACAGCCTATGTCCGCGAGGGTATACTGTGGCAAGATCCGTTATTCCCTCAAATGTGTTTGTACAGTTGCATCGCCCGCCGCCAGAGATGCGCACCTTCGCCAATGTGTGACGTGTGCGCTCAAGTATCACCACACGTGCGTCAGGGCGTAGTTCTTTTAGGTGTATGGCAAGGAAATAGCCCGCCGCTCCAGCTCCTATTATTGTGGCTTGTGGCATATTTGATTAAGAGATTACCAATCAATAGGCTGGCGACCTGTTGAAGTGAGGTATTCGTTGGCTTTCGCAAAATGACCACACCCAAAGAATCCTCGATAAGCCGAGAGTGGAGACGGGTGAGGCGCTGTCAACACGAGGTGACGATTCTTGTCAATGAGTGTTCCCTTGCGTATGGCGTATGAGCCCCACAACATGAAGACTATGCCATTGAGGTTCTGCGATATGCGTGCTATGACGTTGTCTGTGAACATTTCCCACCCATGCCCTTGGTGCGACCCTGGTTGATGGGCACGTACAGTGAGGGTGGCGTTCAGTAGTAGTACCCCTTGACTTGCCCAGCGTGTGAGGTCTCCGTCCTGTGGAGTCTGGCGTCCTGTCTCTTGGGCTATCTCCTTGTATATGTTGACAAGTGACGGGGGAATGCTTATGCCCTGTGGCACTGAGAACGAAAGTCCCATGGCCTGACCGTCATTATGGTAGGGGTCTTGTCCCAATATGACAACCTTGAGGTTCTGTGGTTGGCACGAGTCGAAGGCGTTGAATATCAACTTTGCAGGTGGGAATATCTGCTGCGTCTGATACTCCGAGCGCACGAAGTCGGTAAGTTGCTTAAAGTATGGGGCATCAAATTCAGGCTGCAATATTTTCTGCCATTCGGGCGATATTCTTACGTTCATGGGGCTGCCGCTATGGTTGTCGTGTCGGTTCCTACTGCCAAGGTGTCGGTTGTTGTCGTCTCTGTCGTGTCTGCTGCTTGTCGCATCTGCTCCCAACGGGCGCGCTCTGCTTCGCGTTTCTCCTCTTCTGTCGCTTCATCTATACTTATTTGCACGGCGAAGTTATTGTTGGTGTCGTCACGAACCAATGCACTGACTGCGGGCGGCACGGGTAGTCCCGATAACAGGTATGAATTGCGCAAGACTGTCATCCTTGCCCGTAGTGATATGGTATCATTTTGGGCGAGTTTCTCTGCCGTAACCTGCTTTTTCAACTTGGCCGTAGTGATGTCTACATCGAAGTTGTCAGGTGTGCCGGTGATATTGGCTCCCGCCTTGAATGGCAGGGGGCTCTTGAGAATAGAGACATGATAGTTCAAATTCATATTCAAGTCTTGTGTGCCGCCTATCGCCATGCGGTATCGGTCGATGTTCACAACCGTGGGCAGCACTTGCACTTTGCCCGAGTCGAGCAAGATGTTGAGGCTAAGCGTGTCTATGACATTGCGCTCTTTGTTCTTGAACATCAGTTTCTTGCCTATCTTGCGGAAACTCTCATTGTCCATGAGGGTGAGCTTCTGGCCACTAAGGTGTATTGATGCTCTTGCCGTCTGTGGCACGACTCCCATCAGGCTATCCAACTCTACCTCTGCGGCCATTGCGCACAGCAATTTACCTCGCATAGGCTTTATTGCGGGGATTAGCGAGTCGAGGTGTACAGCCGAGGCGAGTGTGGCAATGTCTGCCTCCTCCCATCGTGAGAATATATTGGCACGTGCCCTGCGCGCATGGGGCCATGCCTTATATGCCAATGTCGTTATGACCTTTGTGTTGTCGATGAAGAATGTCAGGCCTGTCATGTGTGCTGCTCCGTCTCGAGTCTTAACCATGCCTTGTATGTTGCTGAGCTTCAGCTGATCCCAAATTAAGGTCTTGACATTGGTCTTTATATCCATGGCAATGAAACGTGGCACGAGTATCATGGTTTGCGGTATGTCGGGACGCATAATCATTATGGTGTCCTGCGTAACGCTCACTGTCGCAGTGTCAATTTTTATAGTGCTGTTGTTAGCTATGGTTGCGGAATCGGTCACGAGCGATGCCAATATCTCGTTACAGTCTATCGTGTCGGCATTGGCTGTGAGGCTCACGGTAAGCGGTCTGCGATGTTTGAGTGAACTGAAGAGGTTGCTGACGTGGCCTGATGTTCTCAACCGTGAGTCTCCAGCACGCACGTCACAGTTGACGAGGGCTACTGAGTCATCAACGAGTGTCATGCGCATGTCCGTTGTCTTTATTGGTAGACTGAAGTTAGGACTTCGTACCCCCAGGTTGGCATATTCGGCGAGAGCCTTAGTGCGCCATGTGGTATCGTTCACGACAACCTGGTCGGCCGAGAGGTGTAGGTTGCGTGTGAAAATCTTGTTGCCTATGACGCCTGCGAATATAGTGTCTATCTTGAGGTCATGGTTGGCCATTGGCAACGTCGGGTCGTCGGGCTGTGGCTCTATGCGGTCCTCTGTTCTGATGTTCTTGGCGAAGACTACTATGCTGTCCGCCTTGAAGAAGGCGTGTGACACTCTTACGTTACTTGTTATCGGGGCTATATCAGTAGCATTTTTGCGGAAGGCAGAGGTGACTGTGGCTTTACCGTCCCTGACTGTCAGGTTCATGCTGTTGGTTTTGACCTTAAGGCTCGTAAGTGAGCTGTTTACGGCTATAATTTGGTCAGTCTTCATCGACATGTTGGCGTTGATGTCAATGTCCAACCCAGTGGAATCGTTCGTGATACACAGATTGTTAACAGTCAATGTGCCATTAAGTTTCGTTGAGCCAAAGTTGTTACGTCTTGCATCCTCTAATGGCACTGTGGCAGTGAAGTCGGCATCAACAAGTCCGCCCATCTTCGTGTCGTCAAAGGGTATGACCCTCTGGAGATTGTCTAAGTCGACGTGAGCATTGAGTTGGCATTCAAGCAAAGCCTTGGCAAATAGTTGCGAAATGCGTACTATCGCTTTCACCTCACTCTTCCCACCTTTGAAATGGAATATGTCAAGGCTCACATACGAGGAGTCGGGTACGCTCTTGTCAATCCGCATATTGAAGTCAGCAGTGAGATCCTCAATCTCCTCTGGTTGCCCAATATACTGAGCCCTAACATTATCAATGTACGCCTCACCACATATCACGGGCAACTCCGATGCCGAGGCTCGCCCACGGGCATATCCTTTTAGGTCGACAGCTCCTTGTTTCACAACGACATCAGCACTGATTACATCTTTGGGTATCGCCTCGAATATCTTATCTGCGCTTGGCGATTCTATGGCGTAACGTATATCCATATCTGCGCCAGCCGAATCGGGTTTCACCCATCCGTCAAGGTTAAGTTTGACGTTCTTGAATATCAGGTCGAGATTACCAACATCAAAACGTGCCGAGTCCGGATCGTATGCCACACTACCTGCTATTCTCAACGGCTTGCGGTGCAATATTCTGTTAGCCTTTCTGCCAAATGATAGGCTATGGGCGTTGAAATCAATGTCTGCGTCAAACTTATTTAGAGCCAAGTCGCCAATAAGCCTAAACGACAGACTGTCGGCAAAGACACCAATCTCCTGTGTACGACTGAAGTAGGCGATGCGTGCTTCATTGACCACCACATGTCCCACACTTACATTTAGCGATGTCCCAACAGTATCCTTTTTCTCCTCTGCCCTTGGACGCATAATATTCCATCCCCTGCGTCCCAATGAGTCAGTAATCAATGAGAACCGTGGGTGCTCCAACGCCACAAGTCCAAGCCGTATTTCGTCGCACCCGCTAAGCAAGTAGCGCATAACATCCACACCCACTATCACGCGATCTGCCATCGCCAATGTGTCACGCCGCATTCTCGCCTCATCGGGAATTGGCATCACGCTATCATTCAGCATGGCAGGGGAACGGTGAAAAGCGTTAGTCACAACGACGCACGAGTCAAGAGCCACGCCCACGTAAGGGAACGAACGAAAGAACGTACCTTCAGCATGAGCGATATGCACGTCTGCATCAAGATATTCAAAAGCATAGCCTTTGATGATAGGCATCAGTCGCCCATTAGTGAGCAGCAGATTTACAATGCCAACAACGGCGAGCATCACGAAGGCCACAACGGCCAATATCGTGATGATTGTCTTGCGAACAATGCGCACTGTACTCGGTTTCATATTCCTGACGTGTTATAAATGTGTAGTAGCCAGTTGACTATCTTCTGCCTTACTTCAGCCGACTTCTCCTTATTATGGTTTACAATGACGCAGAAAGCTACTTCATCACCATTACGTAGGTTCATATAGCCAGCGTATGCCACGACACCTGTCATCGTACCACTTTTAGCCCAAACTTTCCCCTTCAGGGGAGTTTTGTGCCCCATGTGAGCCCACGTGCCTTCACATCCCATACGGGGCAAGGTCTGTTTGTATGCGCTCCCCACTGAAGATTTCTTCATGTTCTTCAGCATTGCCACGACATTCGACGCTGATACCTCATTCTGTGTAGCAAGTCCTGACCCATCTCGGAGGGTGACATCTACGCCTTGCTTGGCCCAGAAATTAGCCACAGCATCTGCTGCATTGTCCCACGAGGCGCGGCGTGTGCCTCCGTCAGTGCTGAGATGTAGAGCTATGGCGTCAGCAAAGTGGTTGACGCTATGGGTGTTAGTTTGTTTGGTAATCTCCGCCAGCGTAGGGGATAGATGAGTGTAGATGGTGGAGTCGGTTGTGGGCTGCACATTGAGGTTTATGTGCGAGATGTTGATACCTCTTTTGCCAAGCAGCATGGTGAGATGCTTGGCATAGTTCATTTCTGGCGTGGGTGCGGCTACTTTGACCCTGAATGCGTTGCGCCCCTGGGGAATACGCCCTGCCGCAAGCCAATAAGTCGTGTCGAGCATATACACAAGGCAGTGGTCAGAATTGCCAGCGTAGGTCATGACCGAAGTGCGAGGCCATTTGCCACAGATGTCTGGTACGACGGAATCGAGTCTACACTCCTTGCCAACACCCATTGGCGTATTGAAGTATAGGCTCAGTTCATTGTCCCTGTCCATCACGACACTCGGAGTGGCTCCAAAGAAGCTGCCCATGTCCTCCCATAGCCTACAGCCACTGTATTCTGACACTGGTTGGAGCGACATGTCGATTGTTAGTTGCTCAATATCCTTGACTTCCATACTTTTGAGATGCGTGGATAGAGAGTCGGCCACTTTGTCCATGCCGTTGTCTAAGAAATATTGAGATCCTACGGTAGGGTCAAATGTGCCATGTACGGTGAGTGTCTGTTTGTCAGAAGAGAGGCCGAAGCGTGTTGTGAAATGAGCATCAGAACCTAAAATGCGTAGTGCCGCTCCTGTCGTGAAAGCTTTACTGACTGATGCTGGGGTGAGCCTGCGTTGCGAGTCATATTCCGCCAATATCTTACCGTCTTTCAGACTGACGGCCAGTGCGGAGACTGATGCACCCTCTTTGAGACCCAATGGCTCTTTGTCGCTCTGCGCATTGAGTGTGGTTGGAAGCAAAAGCGCAAGCAGAAGGAGAGGGGGGAAGAGAATATTAACGTGCGTCATTGCATTTGTGCGTCAAGCGCATTTTTCTGCTGTTGCCGTTCCATGAGGTAAGCAAACATGCTCGTCGCCCTCTCTTTCTCGTCATCGAGTTTCTTGGCCTTGCTGCCCATGGCATCTATCGTGTCGAGGGCGCGTGAACACCAAATGGCGGCAAGAGTAGGGTCATCTGCCCGCTCGTAGGCAAGGGCAAGGTTGAGCATGGCGCGTACCTTGTCGGCTGTGTGCTTGGCATCCGTGGCTACCCTATTCCACAGGTTTATGGCCTCGTTCCAGCTGTCTTTTTCAATCCATGAGGCTGCGGCGAGCATATCACTCTCCGACGAGACATATATGCTACGATACACAGTCTGCCATACAGGAATGAAAGCGTCGGCATTCTTCTCTCCCACATATACACCTTGGTTTGTATAGCGACGGCTGACAGAAGGCAGTTTCTCGGCTACCAAGGTCGGAGTGTAGTCGCAAGCTGTGAAGATGATGGTATCATTGCGCATGTCGAGGGGGTAACGGCTTGTGGGCGACGTGACAATCTCCATCCTTGTAGCTGTCGATGCCGTAATCATGCCACACATCATGGTGCCTTCGCCCTCATCTGCCGCATACGCCTTGATATTTGCCGACGAGCTGAGTTCACTGAGCGAGAGAATTATGGTGTGGCTTGTGCCTTTGAGCATAGTGTTTATATCACTCGTTGACAGGCCGCGCTTGCCATTTTGCGGAAACCACATCTTGGCTTTCAGGAATTTGCTGTTGTTGATTGAGGTCATCATAGCTTGGCAAACTTGTTGACACAACTTCTCGGCACGTCCTGCGGTGATAGAGTCCATCATGTTGGCTGGTACGGTGGAGTCTGTCGCCACAGGGCACAATACGCCATCGGCCACTATCACCGTGTCTGTCCATGCGGGCAAGGTGTAGTTGGCTGGCCGTAGCACTTCGAATGATATGGCCTTGTAGCCCACTGACGAGCATGCGGTCAACATGCTGACGCATAGTGCGCTGACAACAAGACGAAGAGTCCTGAATATGGATGTTTGCATAGCTGTTTTATTTTAACTTGGTGGGATGGGCGATCTAAAGCCTTACCACAAGTTTCTTGACCATCATCTCCTTCCACTCACGGAAATCCCCTGCTAAGATATGCAGGCGAGCTTGACTTACGAGGTTGAGGTAGAAGGCGATATTATGCTCTGAGGCGATAAGCGCACCGAGCATCTCACCCGCCACGAAGAGATGGCGCACGTATGCACGGCTATAAGTAGTGTCAACAAAAGATGTGCCATTGACATCAAGTGGCGAGAAATCTTTTTTCCATTTCTCATTGCGGAGATTGATGATGCCCTCACTGGTGAAAATCATGCCATTACGCCCATTACGGGTAGGCATGACGCAGTCGAACATATCAACACCCAAGGCTATATTCTCGAGAATATTAACAGGCGTGCCTACTCCCATCAGGTAGCGAGGCTTGTCCTTAGGCAGGATGCCATTGACCAACTCCACCATCTCATACATTTTCTCGGTAGGTTCTCCAACTGCCAAACCGCCAATGGCATTGCCTTCACGTCCGAGTTCGGCTACCTCTGTCGCAGCACGTGTGCGGAGCTCCCTATGCGCTGCACCTTGCACTATGGGGAAAAAAGTCTGGCTATGTCCATAGAGAGGCTCTGTCTCATCAAAATGGCGTACTCCTCGGCGCAACCATGCCATCGTCATGTCGAGTGACTTCTTGGCGTATGCAAAGTCGGCTTCACCAGGGGGACATTCATCGAGAGCCATCATGATGTCGGAGCCTATGATACGTTGCGTATCGACCACGTTCTCAGGTGTGAAGAGGTGTTTCGAACCGTCAATATGTGAACGAAATGTCACACCCTCTTCTGAGAACTTCCTGTTTTGACTGAGCGAGAAGACCTGGAATCCGCCACTATCAGTCAGAATGGGACGTGTCCATCCATTGAACTTATGGAGGCCACCAGCCGCTTTGAGCACATCGCAGCCTGGACGCAGGTAAAGGTGATATGTGTTGCCGAGGATAATTTGCGCTTTGGCATCGTCTGCCACGTCACGGAAGTGGAGACCCTTGACGGAACCCACTGTGCCAACGGGCATGAATATGGGAGTGAGAATCTCGCCGTGGTCGGTGGTTATCTTTCCTGCACGTGCGGAAGTCTGAGGGTCGGTATGTTGGAGTTCAAATTTCATCGTATCACTAATTGTTTGTGGACTCCTCTGACGGTTCTTTACGTGTCACCTGATTTATGCCCTTTATCTGGCGCAGGGCGGTGAGGAGCTGTTGCAAGTCGTCGGTGTTGTATGTGTAGAGGAAAATCGTGCCTACGAAGATACCATCATGCTCTTCAAAGTTCAATGAGCGCATCTTGACGTGGAGCTCTTGCGAAATCATGCCTGTAATCTCCGACACAATGCCCATCCTGTCAATGCCGTTTATGACTATCTCCACGAGGTAGGATAGGACTTTATGGCTCTCCCATTTAGCAGATACTATTCTGTCTCCACGACTCGTCATGAGTTTCATGGCACACGGACAAGCTCGCGAGTGAATCTCCATATTCCCAGCCTCATCGATATACGCCACGACATCGTCGCCAGGAATAGGTTTACAACATGGAGCGATGGCGTAGCGTTGCTTGTCATCCTCGTCGTCGGATATTACCACCTTTTTCCCTTTGGGGAGTTTCGCCGCCTCACTGTCCTCATCTTCTTCAGACTTGTCGTTGCCGAAGTTGAGATGCCATATTTTAATCCACTTGTTTGTTGACTTTTGCCGTAGAGCCTTCTCGAGGTCGGATATGTCGGTCGTGCCATTGCCGACGCTGTAGAAGAGGTCGTCGCGGTTCTCGAAGTGATAATGCCGCAGCATCTTCTGAAGGATACGTGCATTTATGGAGAGTTTGACCTTGGCCAGTTCATCGGCCACCATCTGTCCGCCCCTCTCTATTGATTGCCGTCTTTCGTCTTTGAACGCCTCCCTTATACATGTGCGGGCTTTGGCCGTGGTGCAGAAGTTGATCCATTCATATTTAGGTTTCTGATTGTCGCTGGTGATAATCTCTACTTGGTCGCCACTCTTGAGCGTGTAGCTGAGGGGTTCAAGCTTGTAGTTGACCTTTGCGCCTATGCAGTGGAAGCCGATCTTAGAGTGTATCTCAAAGGCGAAGTCTAAGGCGGTGGAGCCAACGGGCATCACGCGCCTGTCGCCTTGGGGAGTGAATATGGTGAGCTCTTGCGAGAAGAGGTTCAACTTGAAGGCATCGAGAAACTCCATAGAGTTTTGTGAGGCTGAGTCGAGCATCTTCCTTATGCCCTCGAGCCATGAGTCGACCTCACTGTCTCCCTTGTCTCCCTTATATTTCCAATGGGCTGCCAACCCACGCTCTGCCACCTCATCCATGCGCCGTGAACGAATCTGCACCTCCACCCATTTGCCTTCAGGACTCATGACCGTCGTGTGGAGTGCCTCATAACCATTACTCTTAGGTGTGCTGACCCAATCGCGTAGACGGTCGGGATTTGGGCGGAAAAGTTCCGTCACCATGCTGTAAATATCCCAACATTGCGTTTTCTCGGGCATATCGACGCGGGGTTCGAAGACTATACGCATGGCGATGATGTCGTATATCTCCTCAAACTGGACGCCCTTATTTTGCATCTTGCGCCAGATGGAGTATATGGATTTTGAGCGTGCCTTGATGGAGTACGTGTAGCCGTGGCTGTCGAGAGCTTTGCGCACAGGCTCCTGCACACTGTCTATGACACTCTGGAAGTCTTTCTTGAAGGCCTGAAGGCGATCGTAGATCTCCTGATACACGCCTGGTTGCTCATTCTTGAGACTGAGATCCTCGAGCTCTGTCTTGATGGCGTATAGACCGAGGCGGTAGGCAATGGGAGCATAAATGTAAAGCGTCTCAGCTGAGATGCGGTACCTCTTATGATCGGGCATCGAGTTGAGAGTGCGCATATTGTGGAGCCTATCTGCCAACTTGATGAGGATTACTCTGACATCCTCAATCATGCTCATCAGCAACTTGCGGAAGTTCTCAGCCTGGAGCGACTCCTGCTGATCCATGACCACGTCAAGTTTAGTGAGCCCGTCAACAATCTGCGCTACCTTGGGATTGAAAATCTGCTCCAAATCCTGAAGTGTCAGCTCGGTATCCTCTACAACATCATGGAGTAGTGCCGCTGTGACACTTGTGGCGCCCATGCCAATCTCCTCAGCTACGATGCGCGCCACGGCCACGGGATGGAAGATGTAAAGCTCACCACTACGCCTACGCATACCCCTATGCGCATCGTTGGCCAGCTCGAACGCTTTGCGTATCATCTGTACGCTCTCTTCGCTCTTATGGCACAGCGGGTTACGGACAATGATGTCCTGCACCATGCTGCGTGCCAGTTCCTCATCCTGCTCCGTGGAACTCTTATCTTCGCTCATTGTCTATTGCCTTTCTATTACCGCACCAATGTAACCGACCCCTTCTTATAGAACTTCACGCCACGCTCATACCCCTCGGCCTTAGCTACGAAATAGTACGTGCCAGCTGCTGCTTCCTTGCCATTCTCCTGACCATTCCATCCTTCGGTAGGGTCGGTGGATGTGAATATGCGACGACCCCACCTGTTATATATTGTAAGTTTGTAACTCTTCAGTGAACGGAAGGCGGGGAGGAACACATCATTCACCCCATCACCATTGGGAGTAAAAGCGTTAGGAAAGTCAAGACCCGCATCGCTAACCGTTATCGTCACCGTGGAGTCGCTACTGCTGCATCCCGTCTGCTCGTTGGTCACAATCAATGCCACACGATATGTGCCAGGTTGCTGGAACTGATAGACGGGACTCTCGTCGTATAGTCTTGCCGCGCCTCCCATGTCCCACTCTGATACGGTGTATGCCCCTTTAGAGTTGTTAGTAAACTCCACATCGGCGGGGGCAGACAATGACTCATCACCCGATATGGCCTCATTGTCAGCGCTCTCCTTACGACTCTCGTAGGAGAAGACGGCCTTGACCCCTGCTGGAATAACGGTATCGCATGTCAATGCATCGTTATATGCCTGGTTCACGGCTCTGACGCTGAGGAGAGTCTCGTCATATAGCCCCTCGATGATAGCCACAGTGTCACGTGTTGTCACGATAACGCTATCACCTGCCTCCCATTGATATACAAACTCTTGGGTCAGTGTGAAGTCACCACATACTACGTCACCGCCCCATGCTGCTGAGCGTACATACAGCCCGTCGCAGTCGGTAGAATCTAAGGTCATGGTCACGCCCCCAACCGCAGGACTTACGCACCACGCCCTGCCTGTCCAGTCACCGCACTTTGCGACATACAAACCCTCTGCGCTTATGTTCAGTGACTCGCCATCAGCAAGGGTGACATCTTCACTACTGGCGTTGGCACGATAGGTCCATTTGACAGACTCCTCGCACCCTGTGACACGCAGAACGCATGACTCACCTTGGGTGTAAAGGAATATTGTGCCTCCATCGCCCTCATAATGAGCTGCAAAGCCCTCACCCGATAACCGTTGTGCGTAAGCATCGACAGCCGATGTGAACCAACACATCGCACACAATACGCCCGCTACAACAATGCGTATGAGGCCTATATGAAGTTTATTCATCACAATCTGAGAAAATATGTGCTAAGGTACAAAAGAAATGGCACAAGCCAATGATTACGGAGCGTGGCTTTAGGTGAAATGGCTAATTTGAAGTGTGAAAGATGGAGCGGCATCGGCCTCCGTACAGGAAATGCGGAGGGGTAGGGGATGGTAAATTTGTTGACGTAGGGATACAAAAATGCCCGGGCGCGTTGGTGTGGGTGGGGTGACGCGCCCGGGCTGATGCCCAGACGCATGGTGTGGGTGGGATTTGCGTCTGGGCGGGATTGCCAGGGGGTGTGGTGTGGGTGGGGTGCACCCCCTGGCGGGATGTCCGGGCGCGTTGGTGTGGGTGGGATGCGCCCGGACGGGGTCGGAAGGGTATGTCTTTGTCTTAGTGTTTTAGAAAGGGTAGAGGTTGAAAAAACCGTCTTTGACCTTGAGCTGCTGCTCGGCATCAAATGGTATCGCCTCCATTGCTTCGGCGTTGTCGGAATAAATCCACACGTCGTAGTCGGGGAAATTGTGTGAGAGATAATGCGTAGCCTCCTTATAGAAGTCTGGCAATCCTCTCTTGGTGAGCTCTGGGTCAGTAGGCGGGCATGTTATTACGATGCCTTCCTGAGTCATTCGAGACTGCTCGCGTAGTCCTTTTCTGCTGATACGGACATCAGTCGTGAGCTTCATCTCGAGAGTGGAAGTCTTAGCTATGTCAGTGGCATCGGTGTCAACATCGCTGCCTACTATCGAGAGCCTGAGGTTGTTGCGCTGGGCATCTGCCTCTTTCTTTACTTCCTCCCAAATTTCAGGTGCAAAGTTAGCGAAATTCTCGAAACAGAAAGCATATTTGCGATAAAATGCTGCGGGAATTTTGCGTGCCTTCATTGCGGCCTCGATACAGATAGTGCCAGCGCCGCACATCGGGTCAACAAGAGTCTGGTCTGGAGTCCAACCTGACAAGTCCACAAGAGCAGCAGCAAGTACCTCATTTGTAGCAGCATCGATACCGTCGGGACGATAACCGCGCATGTCAAGAGGTTCACCAGTAGCGTCGAGAGATATGGAAACACGCTCCGAGGTGATATGCACATTAACCATGTAGTCAGGATCATCACCGCTGTAATAGGGCTGGTCACCAACAGTCTCCATCATCTGGTCAATGATAGCGTCCTCAACTTTCTGAGCCGCATATTGCGAATCGGGCAACTCCTGAGCAAAAGAGACGTGGTCGACGCAGAAGGTAGCTCCCGGGTGCATATACTCACTCCAGTTTATGGAGCGTGCAGCATCATATATATCGTCAGGATGTTCTGCGGGAACTTCAGCCAATGCTATCATTACTCGCATGGCGAGACGTGACTGGTAGCAGATGCGGTAGAGTGTCTTCTGGTCTGCCTCACAAGTTACGACTTTACGCTGCTGATTGGTGTTTGTAGCGCCGAGTTCTTGTAGTTCCTTGTTGAGCAGTGTCTCTACTCCGTCTATTGTCTTGATGATGAGTTTCAAGAGTGTCTGTATTGTTGAGGGGAGAGCGGTAAACGGGACTCGAACCCGCGACCCTCGGCTTGGGAAGCCAATGCTCTACCAACTGAGCTATTACCGCATTGTTGTTCTTTGACACCGCGAAGATACGCGTAGTTTTCGGATGTCAAAGGGGGAAGGGAGGATTTTTTTGAGTAGGATGACTATTAAGTCATATATGCTTCTGACGGTCATCTTGTTTCTTGGAGGAAGATGTGAAATACACACAAAAAAAAGAGGTTAGCAATAACGCCAACCTCCTTGAAACCGCGGAGAGGCAGGGATTCGAACCCTGGATACAGTCACCTGTATGCCGCATTTCGAGTGCGGTACAATCGACCACTCTGCCACCTCTCCAAGAAACATTAACTCAAAAGCAGTGGGAGGTGAAGGATTCGAACCTACGAAGCCGAAGCAGCAGATTTACAGTCTGTCCCATTTGACCACTCTGGAAACCTCCCTTGCTCAGGATGCCTTATGCTATCCGTTTGCGGGTGCAAATATCGTGCTTTTTTACATCTCTGGCAATAGGTCGGACAATAAAAATAGCGTGACGGCAGCAAAATACTCCGTCACGCCATGTCTTAATACTTCAGATAGCCCCTTATTCGCCAAGGCAAGCGTCGAGGTCGGCCGTTATCTTGGCCTTGTCGAGGTTCTGACCTATGATGCAGAGCTTTATCATGCGGTCGCCGTAGAGGTCGTCCCAATCTGCCTCAATATTAGGATTGTCATGGAGCAACTGCTTCATCTCGTCACGTGGGGCGGAAGCTATCCACTTGCCAGTCACTTGCAACTGTACCTGCTGACCCGACGTCTCAAAGAGAAGTGCCATATCGCGGTCATCCTCAAACCAAATGATACCCTTGCAACGTATGATGTTGCGTGGCCACTTACGGACGAAGTAGTCGAGTTTGTTACGGTCGAAAGGCTTACGACGGTGATATATCATCGTGCCAATACCATACTCGTCCTCCTCCTCACCTTCGTGACGGTGCTCATGATGATGATGTCCCTCATGCTCATCGTGGTCATGATGCTCGTGATGCTCATGCTCATCATGGTCGTCGTCATCATCGTCATGGTCACCTTCCGTCTCCTCAAGTGCCTTACACCAGCCAGCCGAAGAGTATACCGTGGCAAAGTCAAAGCTGGATGTGGCAAGCATATCAGCCACGTCAACCTTGCCATGGTCAGTCTCGATGACCTTGACATTAGGATGTATGGCATTGATGACGGCACGTACCTTCTTGAACTCCTCTTCCGTCACCAAGTCCTTCTTGTTTATCACGAGGGTGGAGCAGAACTCTATCTGCTGCACGAGCAGGCTCTCAATATCCTCCTCGTCCTTCTCCTTGAGCAGGGCGTCACCCGAAGCGAACTCGTCAACAAGACGTTTAGCATCGACCACACCGACCACATTGTCGAGCACCCCATTCTGAATGGTCTCGAGTTCCTGCGCTATCGGCATAGGCTCACATACGCCCGACGCCTCAATGAGGATATAGTCATACTTGCCCGAGCCGATGAGTTTCTCTATATCCTGCGCCAACTGCGTCTTGAGGGTGCAACAGATACACCCATTGGTAAGGGGCACGATACTCGACGTGTCGGTGATGTTAGCACCTTTGGCGATGAGCGTCTCATCGATGTTCACCTCGCCTATATCATTGACGATAACTGCTACCTTATAGCCCTTCTGATTGTTGAGGACTTGATTCAGGAGCGTGGTCTTACCTGCGCCGAGGTAGCCACAGAGGAGCGTTATGGGTGTCTTGTTCATTGCTGTATGTTGTTTCCCTATAACTATTTACGTAGATTGGCAAGGCTCTCCTCCAACGCCGCTATCTTCTGCAATGCGTCAGCCTCCTTCTTGCGCTCTACCTCGACCACCTGCTGAGGCGCATTGGCCACGAACCGCTCGTTAGATAGTTTCTTGCGCACAGAGGCGAGGAAGCCCCTAAGATGCTCGAGTGCGGCCTCCTCCTTGGCAATCTCCGCATCCTTGTCGATAAGGTCGCCAATAGGCACCGCATACTCCGTCGTACCTACCATGAACGATACCGCACTCGCTGGCTTAGCATCGGCCACGGTTACACCCGAGACATAAGCCAGCCACTTGGTAAGTCCCTCAAGATCCGCTATCGGGTCACTGCCAAGCACCACCAGGTCAAGTTCCTTCTTCGGAGGAAGGTTCTTCTGATTACGTACCATACGTACCGACGACACCACGCTCTTCAGATGCTCAAACCTCTCAATGACCTTCGCGTCATCTGCCTTGACCGACGGCACCGTTATCTGAGCCACCATGATGCTGTCTCCCTCCTTACGCTCGAAGATATTCTGCCACAGCTCCTCGGTGATGAACGGCATGAACGGGTGTAGCAACAACAGCAACTGCTCAAAGAAGTTGAGTGTAGCCTCCAAGGTCTTAGAGTCGATGGGCTTGCCATATTCAGGCTTGACCATCTCGAGATACCATGCCGAGAACTCGTCCCAGAAGAGCTTGTATATAGCCATCAACGCCTCACTGAGACGGAACTTGGTGAATAGGTCGGCCACCTCAATCTGCGTCCTGCGTAGCACAGCGTCGAACCACTCTATCGCCTGACGTGCCGTCTCCGGCTGCTCATCATCACTCTTCTGCCATCCCTTGACGAGACGGAACGCGTTCCAAATCTTATTGTTGAAGTTACGACCCTGCTCACACAACGAGTCGTCGAATAGGATATCATTACCCGCAGGCGCCGAGAGCATCATACCCATACGCACACCATCCGCGCCATACTGCTCTATAAGCTCCAGCGGATCAGGCGAATTGCCCAACTGCTTACTCATCTTACGCCCCAGCTTGTCGCGCACGATACCCGTGAAATACACATTCTTGAACGGCATCTTACCCTCATACTCATAACCCGCCATTATCATGCGAGCCACCCAGAAGAATATGATGTCCGGCGCAGTGACCAAGTCCGACGTAGGATAGTAATACTTAATCTCCTCATTACCAGGCTTATTGATACCATCGAAGAGCGAGATAGGCCATAGCCACGACGAGAACCATGTGTCCAGACTGTCCTCATCCTGACGCAAATCAGCGGCCTCGATAGGATAGTCCACCTTAGCACGCGCCAACTTCAACGCCTCATCCACGCTCTCCGCCACCACGAATCCTCCCTTAGGCAGGTAATAGGCCGGTATCCTGTGACCCCACCAAAGCTGACGACTGATGCACCAGTCCTTGATGTTCTCCATCCAGTGCCTGTAAGTGTTCTTATACTTAGCCGGATAGAACTTTATCTCGTCGTTCATCACGGCATCAAGGGCCGGCTTAGCCAGATGCTCCATCTTGAGGAACCACTGCATCGACAGCTTAGGCTCGATAGGCACATTAGTGCGCTCCGAGAAGCCCACCTTGTTGACGTAATCCTCCACCTTCTCCAAGAGGTCAGCCTTGCGCAAATCCTCCTCAATCTGCCTGCGCACGTCGAAACGGTCCATACCCACATACAGACCCGCCGCCTCGCTTATCGTGCCATTATCGTTGAATATGTCGATAGTCTCAAGGTTATACTTCTCGCCAAGCATATAGTCATTGACATCATGCGCCGGCGTAACCTTCAGACAGCCAGTACCAAACTCTATGTCCACATACTCATCCTCAATGACGGGTATCACGCGCCCCACCAACGGCACGATGACCTTCTTACCCTTTAGCCACTGATTCTTCGGGTCATTAGGGTTGATGCACATCGCCGTATCACCCATGATGGTCTCCGGACGTGTCGTAGCCACAACAGCATACTTCGACGGCTCTCCCTCCACCCTATACCGCAGATAATACAACTTACCCTGATGCTCCTTATATATCACCTCCTCGTCCGACAACGCCGTCAACGCCTTAGGATCCCAGTTCACCATACGCACCCCGCGGTATATCAAACCCTTCCGGTATAGGTCGCAGAACACCTTGATGACGCTCTCCGAACGTGTCTCATCCATCGTGAATGCCGTACGATCCCAATCACACGACGCCCCCAACTTACGCAACTGCTTCAGGATAATCCCACCATGCTCATTCGTCCACTCCCACACATGACCCAAAAACTGCTCACGTGTCAAGTCCGACTTCTTGATGCCCTCCTGGGCCAACTTGTTCACCACCTTAGCCTCCGTGGCGATAGACGCATGATCCGTACCAGGCACCCACAACGCGTTATAACCCGTCATGCGGGCGCGACGCACCAATATATCCTGGATAGTGTTATTCAACATGTGACCCATGTGAAGAACCCCAGTCACATTTGGCGGCGGTATCACAACCGTATACGACTTCCGACCATCAGGTTTCGACCTGAACAGTCCCTTGTCAAGCCAATACTGATACCACCGAGCCTCAATCTCCTTGGGGCTGTACTTCGCTGAGAGTTCCATCATCTATGGGTATGTTGTTGTTTTTATCTGTTACTTAAATGCGCAAATTTAGCGAAAACTATTGAGATACTCCCCCTCCCACCCCAATATCTTGACCTCGCGCCTTGCTTTTCATAACCAAACCCACACCAATGAATATCAACGCGATAGACACTATCTTCAACCACCCGAACTCTCCCGCCGTACCCATCACTGCCGCAAGCACCGCCGACACCACAGGCTGCGTATAAAAATATATGCTCACCACCGTCGGACGCAAACTACGCTGACCTATCGGCGCAAGCAAATACGCCACAAACGTAGCAAACACCACCGCAAAACCCAACGCCAACCACACCATCATCGGCACAGCCCCAAACTCCAAACCACACACCTCCGGCAACGTGACCGGCACAATGCACAACGCCGACCACGTGAACATCCACTTCATAACCGTGAACGGCGAATAACGAGATATCAAACCCTTAAACAACACCAAATAAAACGCAAACGACAACTCCGCCACCAAACACAACACATCCCCCAACGCGTTGCCACCCAACCCGCCACTCGCACCCGACAATATCAACGTCACCGCCCCCGTAGCACCAAGCAACACTCCCCCAACCTTCTTCACCGACAACGGCTCTCGCAGAAATATCGCCGCCAACACCATCGTGAATATAGGCGTCGACGTCGAAATAACCGACGCGTCAACAGGCGACGTCAAATCCAACCCTATCGTATACACCCCCTGATTAAACACCACACCCAACAACGCCGCCCCAAAAAACAACCACCTGTCACGCCACGGCACACGCTCATTCCCAAACAACGGCGTCAACAACCAAAACAACAACGCCGCGCCTACCACACGGAAATTCACCAACATCAACGGCGTGATAAACTCACACGCAAACACGAACTTCACAATAGGGCTCATCGCGCCCCAAATAAAGTTCGCCCCAAATATGGCACAATGGCCCCGCAACTGATCTCTATTCATATCACCCGCAAAGGTAATCCCCACGCGCCCCAACTGGCGGTTAAGTTAGGTTAAATCCACACCACCCCACAACCCCCTCCCCTTCCCACCGCCATCATTCCAATATCCTCCAAAACTTCCACGAGAATACTCCAAGATACTGACAATATACTGACAAAACTGCTCCCTCCCCACCCCAATATACTGAAACAATACTGAACCCGATGCTCCCCAAATTATCACCAAACCGTACAAATCAACATTTTGGTATATGCGTTCGCACTTCAAAAAGAACAAAAACGTCAAACAGAACAATGCGGCATTCCACACGAGGAACTAACAGTCAAGAGTAAAGACGTCGCCTGAAACGTCTTTACTCCCTTTCACTCGCGTCTCTACACCCTCTCCCCCGCGTCCCTAACCCCTCACCTCGCGCCCGCCTCACCCATATACTCCCCCTCACTCACCGCCTCCAACCACTCATTGCTCGTCCCCTCACCAGGCACCTCAATCGCCAAATGAGCAAACCACGAATCCGCCTGAGCCCCATGCCAATGCTTCACACCAGCGCCAATATTCACCACCGTGCCCGGCAATATCTCCACACGCTCGCCTCCCTCCTCCTGATACCAACCTCGGCCCGCCACGCCAATCAATATCTGACCTCCACCCGACTTCGCCCTGTGCACATGCCAATTATTCCTGCATCCAGGCTCAAACGTCACATTGCATATCCCCACCCGCCCCTTCGACAACACCGCAAGATAACTCCGCCCCACGAAATACCGCGCATAAGCCTCATTCGGCTCCCCAATCGGAAACACCATCTCCCTCTGAAACCTCGACCGCGCGTCATCACCAGTCTCCGCCTCGCCCCACACCTCCTTAGCCATCGGAAACACCGCCCACACCTTCGGCCACCCCGCGTAAAAAGCCAAATGCGTCAACGCCTCCGCAATCTCAGTCCGCGTAATCCCATTCGCACGCGCCGTCTCCAAATGATACCTCAACGCCCCTCCAGTCAAACCCTGAGCCACAAGCGCGACAACCGTCACCAAACTACGGTCGCGCAGCGAGAGCAAACTGTCCCTGCTCCACACCTCGCCAAAAAGCACGTCATCATTAAGCTCCGCGAACTTCGGCGCAAAAACACCAAGCTGCTCACGCCCCGCCGTCTGTTTCTTCTCATTCTGTGCCATAACATCAATCCTTAAAATACTCAATAACGCCACAAAGGCCAATAAACATCTCATGTCCATTCGTTTACAACTATGCGAAGATACTCACAACCTCCTCCCCGCACGGTAAACGTTTTACCGCCACTGCTACCCTTTTTACCTTTCTCCGCCCCAAAAACAAAAGCAGGAGACGACACTCATGCCATCCCCTGCGCTATCACTAATATCAAATCCTTAAACTATCCCCGAGAATCCCACAAACGCCATCGCCATCAACCCCGCCGTAAGCAACGCTATCGGCGTACCCTTCATCGACTCCGGCACATTCATCAACTCCAAATGCTCCCGCAACACCGAGAACAACACCAGCGCCAACGCATATCCCAACGCCGTCGAGATGGCAAACACCACCCCCTTCACAAGATCATAGCTCCCGTCTGCCACGCCATTACCCACGATAATCGCCACACCCAAAATGCAGCAATTAGTCGTAATCAACGGCAAAAACACGCCCAACGCCGAGTACAACGATGGCGACATCTTCTTCAAGATTATCTCCACCATCTGCACCAACGCCGCTATGACAAGGATGAACAATATAGTCTGCAAATACTCTATCCCAAACGCGTTAAGCACATATTTCTGAAGCAAATACGTCACAATGGTCGCCAACGTCAACACAAACGTCACCGCTGCTCCCATACCCGCCGCCGTCGACATCTTCTTCGACACACCCAAAAACGGGCAAATGCCCAAGAACTGCGACAGCACTATGTTGTTTACAAAGATGGCCGATATGGCTATAAGTATGTATTCCATAATATTATGCCTTCTTAGTCAGTTTGTTCACTATCACTATCAAATACGCCAGCACGAAAAACGCCCCTGGAGCCAACACAAACGCCAGCACGCCATACTCCTCGCTCCACACCGGCACCCCGAATATCATCCCCGAGCCAAGCAACTCGCGCACAGCGCCAAGCAACGTCAACGCCAACGCGAATCCTAACCCTATACCCACTCCATCGCACAACGAGTCTATCGCCGAATTCTTCGCCGCAAACGACTCAGCACGACCCAGCACAATACAGTTCACCACGATAAGCGGTATGAACAATCCCAACGACGCATACAACGCCGGCACATACGCCTTCATCAGCATCTCCAGCACCGTCACGAACGTCGCTATGATGACGATGAACGACGGTATACGCACCATGTCCGGTATCAAATTCTTCACAAGCGATATCACCATGTTGCTGCACATCAGCACCACCATGGTCGCCAAACCCATGCCCAGCCCATTAATGGCCGACGTCGTCGTGCCAAGCGTCGGACACATGCCCAGCAAAAGCACAAACGTAGGGTTCTCCTTCGTTATGCCATTGAGTATTATCTTTAGCTTATTCATATATCTCTCTGATTATGAAATCGTTATTCACCAGCCTGCGCCACCTTCTCCGTAGCGCCCGTGTTGATGTCCTGCATCCCCGCGCCAGCCGCAACCTGATACTCCATGTTTATGGCCCGCAAGAACGCTCGGCTCGTGATGGTCGACGCCGTGATAGCGTCAACATCACCCCCATCCTTCTTCACTGCCAACGGCGTAGACGGGTTCTTGCCTATGATGTCGCCCTTGGCCCCCTTCTGAAACCACTGTCCAGCCTTCGCCCCCAAGCCCGGGGTCTCCGCCGTGGCGAGTATCTCATAGCCCAATATCGTCCCCTCATTGTCAAACCCGGCAAGCACCGTCAACCCAGGCGAGAACCCCGTGACTGTCGTCTTGACCGCCTTGCCCAACGGCTCACCGCCCTGCTCCGCGCTATACACTATGAAATCCTGTCCCTCCGCGCTCACAGTGTCCACACGGGCCACCGTCAACTCGCCAGCCGCACCCTGCAACATCACCTTCTTGATGCCATCCTCAAGCGTCCGGCGCTCTATCTGAGCTATCGGGTCCTTAGTCAACTGCTGCATCACTCCAAGCAATGCCGCCGATATAAGTGTCACGGACGTCAATACGACGACCATGTTCGTTAGTGTCGATTCAAGCTTTTTCATTATGCCACCTCCCCAAATCGTTTCGGTTTGCAGAATCTGTTGATTAACGGAGTCACAAGGTTCATGATGAGTATGGCGAACGACATGCCCTCCGGATACGACCCAAAGTCGCGTATCAACACCGTCAGCACGCCTATGCCTACGCCATAAATTATCATCCCCTTATGCGTCATAGGCGATGTCACATAGTCCGTCGCCATAAACACAGCCCCAAGCAACGCGCCGCCAGTAAGCAACGTGAAGAGAGGAGATGCGTACGCCTCCGGCGCCGCAAGGTAGAATATGCCCTGCAACATCGCCATACTGCCCAGCACTGCCACAGGTATATGCCACGTGATGATACGTGTGATAAGCAAGAACGCCAAGCCTATCAGTATCGCCAACGCCGACACCTCGCCCAGCGAGCCGCCTATGCCGCCAAAGAAAAGATCCGCAGTGCTCGGCAAGTCCACTATCTCGCTCACCGACTTGCCACTCTTGATGCCCTCCTTCAGCAACCCCAGTGGCGTAGCGCCCGTAAGGCCATCCACACCCCCAGGCACAGGCCACGAGGTCATCTGTGCCGGAAACGACATCAGCAAGAACACACGACCCGCTATCGCCGGGTTCACTATGTTCTGCCCCAACCCGCCAAACGTCATCTTGCACACGCCTATCGAGAATATCGCGCCTATCACGACTATCCACAACGGCAACGCCGGCGGCAGGTTGAACGCCAATATAAGGCCCGTCACCATCGCCGAGCCATCACTTATCGTCGTCGGCACTCGCAAGATGAATCTCTGCACGAGATACTCCACCGCTACGCACGCCACGACCGACGTCAAGATTAGTGCGAGCATCGAGAAGCCGAATACCCATAACGACGCGGCAAGAGCTGGTATAAGCGCTATCGCCACGCCAAACATGTTGCGCCTCACCGAGTCGTCCGCATGGACGTGGGGCGACGGCGCTATGGTCAGTTTGTTCATTTGTCCCGTTATATTGATGTGGTTGATTGGTTCCTATTTATCGGCCTCCTTGGCCTTCGCTGCCTCCGCCGCCGCCTTCTTCGCCGCCGCCTCAGCTCGCAACTGCGCCCCTACACGCGCCTTGCCCGTGCGTATGTAGTCCAGCAACGGCCTGTTGCTCGGACACGTGTATATGCAACACCCGCACTCTATGCAGTCCATGACGTGCGCACCCCGCAAATCATCAAGCCGCCCCAACTTCGACAACGTGGCAAGCAAATACGGCTCAAGCCCCATCGGGCACGCACCAACGCACTTAGCGCAACGTATGCAGTTATGCTCCGGACGGCGCGCAGAGTCCTTCACGTTCATCAACGTGATGCCCGACGAACCCTTCACCACCGGCACGTCAAGACGCGTATACGGCCTGCCCATCATAGGACCACCGCCTATCACCTTGCCGCAATCCTCCGGCATGCCTCCAGCCGCCTCAATGAGTTCCGACACCGGTGTGCCTATACGCGCCAAGAAATTGCTCGGCTCACGCAACGGCTTGCCCGTCACGCACACCACGCGCTCTATCAACGGCTTGTTCTTCTGCACCGCCTCATAGATGGCATACACAGTGCCCACATTCTGCACCACAGCGCCAACATCGATAGGCAACTTGCCACTCGGCACCTGCCTGCCCGTGATGGCGTCGATAAGCTGCTTCTCGCCGCCCTGCGGATAACGCAACTTCAGCGGCACAACCGTTATGCCCTCAAACGAGGCCGATAAGCGCGTCAGGTTGTCTATGGCGTCGGGCTTGTTGTTCTCTATGCCGATATACGCCTTGTCCACGCTCAACGCCTTCATCAGTATCTTCACGCCGATGAGTATCTCCTCGCCCTTCTCCAGCATCAGCCTATGGTCCGATGTCAAGTATGGCTCGCACTCCACGCCGTTTATTATCAACGCTTCGCACTTCTTGCCCGCGGGTATAGACAGCTTCACATGCGCGGGGAACGTCGCTCCGCCCATGCCTACGATGCCCATCTCCTGTATGCGCTTTATGATGTCAGCGCCCTCCATCGTTATCTCACGACGCACGGCCTCCGTCCTGTCTATCGTCTCGAGCCACTCATCACCCTCCACGGCAATGGTTATGCCCAACTTCTTATACCCGTTGGCGTCCACAAAGTCCTCTATCTTCTTGACCTTGCCCGACACCGACGAGTGTATGTTGGCCGACACGAAACCCGTGGCCTGCGCTATCAGCTGACCCACCTTCACCATGTCGCCCACAGCCACCACGGGCTGTGCCGGAGCTCCTATATGCTGCGCCACGGGTATCTTGACCTCCGCAGGCGCCGGGAGCACGCGTATTGAGCTACCCGCCGAGAGCTTCATGTCGGCCGGGTGCACGCCTCCTATTTTGAATGTCTTCAACACTTTGTCTTCTTGTTAATGTTCTACTATCGGTTGCCTATGCCTGCGCCTCCGCCTTAGGGGCGTCAGCCTTTGCCGTCTCCGCCTCGGGCTTCGCCGCAGGGCGTGGTGGAAAGTTCATCTCGTGTATGGCGTGTGTCGGGCACGCGGCGGCGCACTTGCGGCACAACCTGCACTTCATGTAGTCGATATACGCCACGTTGTTCTCCACCTTTATGGCGTCAAACTGGCACTCCTTCACGCACTTGCCGCAGCCTATGCACGCGTTCTTGCACGCCTTCATCGCCACAGCACCCTTGTCCTTGTTCACGCACGACACAAAAAGACGCCTGTTCTTCGGACCCTTGTTGCGCAACTCTATGATGCCCTTCGGACACGCCTTGACACACGCCCCGCAAGCCACGCACTTATCCTCGTCAACCTCGGGCAAGCCCGTCGACGGGTTCATCCGTATCGCGCCAAACTGGCACGCCTCCACGCAGTCGCCACAGCCCAGGCAGCCATACGAGCAGTTAGTCTCGCCACCAAAATTGGCAGCCATGATCGCGCAACTCCGTGCTCCGTCATAGTTCAACGTCTTCGGACGAGCGTCGCACGTGCCATTGCAACGCACCACGGCCACCTTAGGTGCCTGCGCCGCCACCTCCTTGCCCAGCACCTTGGCTATCTCCTGCATCACAGGCTGACCGCCCACAGGGCAAAGCAATGTCGACAAATCCTCAGCCTCGACAAGAGCGCACGCCATGCCATGGCATCCCGGAAATCCACACCCGCCACAGTTCGCGCCTGGCAACAACGCCTCAACGTCACCTATGCGGGAATCCTCCTCCACCTTGAACTTCTGCGATACAAAGTAGAGTATCACCGCGGCTATCAAGCCCGTCAAGGCCAGTGTCGCGACGGTTATGAGTATGAATGACAAGTTCATGTATCTGATTGGGTTTTTGTTATGGTTTTGTTTTGAAGATGAATTGTTTGTCTATCTTGGGGCGCAACAACTTCAACGCAATGTAATAGAAGGGTAGGGGGACTATGGCGCACAACGCCTTGACCGCATCCGACGCACCAGCCAGGTGCGCCGACACCATCCCCACGAGCATCAACAGCAAAGGGCAGACGTACGCTATCAGCACTGCCCGCCCCTCCATCGCCGACGACCCCACGAACACCACCGTGTCACCCACCTCGTAGGTGCGGCCCGCCGTAGGTATCACCTCGACTATCTTCTGCTTGCTCTCCGCCGCATTGCACATCTTAGCCGCGTTGCACGACGCACAAGCCGATGATGTTGTTATCTCGACCTGCAACGACCGCACACCGACACCTACCACCGTGCCGCTATGCTCTATCTCATCTCTCAATTGCGTCATCTTGTAGGTGCCACTACATGACACTCGGAACTGTTGTTTGGGTATTCCTTACTTCAAAGATACGATTGTTAGCCGTTCAAACAACCCCACCCTCCCTATTTGTAGACGGTTCAAATAACATGAACAACTATTAACTTTTATAACACTCCATCACTCAAACCCTTACCCCAAAAACCACTCCCCACGGTGATATATTTAACGCCATGTTAAGCCCCAACTTTGCAACCACCGCTTATAATTATCTCCCCCTAATGGTCAACACAGCATGACAATTCCACTCCATATTTGCGCACTCCGCTTGACAACGTCACCCTCCTCTTGCCATCTCAAGATGTCAAGCCACCCCCCTCACAAGCAACTAACAGCCAGCTGTAAAGACGTTGCCCCAAACGTCCCAGCCCACGCATGTACAGACGATGCCTGCATCGTCTCGAGGCTGCGCCGCAAGCTCATAAAACCCCACATGTCAAACCCACGGAGATGGGTGACGCTCGCCCCCACCCATCTCCACATTCCTCCCACTCCTCCTCCCCCAAATCACAAATTACTGAATAAATCGCTCACAAATTACTGAACAAACTCCTCACAAATTACTGAATAAATCGCTCACAAATTACTGAATTTTGTTCGCGCCTTATGCGAAAATACGTACCTTCGCACTGAAAATCAAAGCAATATGGCAAGCTATAAACATCGCATTGCCGACGAGCTCTTAAAGCGTAAGACACTCGGCAAAGGTGCCGTACTTATCGAAGGCCCTAAATGGTGCGGCAAGACCACGACGGCTAAGCAACTGGCGGGCAGCGTCCTCAACTTGGGCGACTCTGCCATACTCTCGCAAAGCGAGCAGATGATAGAGCTAAGCCCCAAGGCCTTGCTCGAGGGCAAGACGCCACGCCTCATCGACGAATGGCAAGCACTGCCCCCTATATGGGATTGCATCCGGAGCGAGGTAGACCGCCGAGGTGAGCCCTCACAGTTCATACTGACCGGCTCGTCGGTATTGCCCGAGGCCGATGCCACGATACACAGCGGCACGGGACGATTCGCCCATATCAAGATGCGCCCCATGAGCCTCTACGAGTCGGGCGAGTCGATAGGCACCGTAAGCCTGCGCTACTTGTTCTCCGCCAAGGGCTTTGACGTGCAAACCAATAATAACCTTGACATCGAGGCTCTCGCCTTCCTCACGTGCCGCGGCGGATGGCCTTGGGCCACAATCATATCGAGGGATGTGGCTCTCGACCAAGCCATCGACTACTACGACTCCGTGGTGAACTACGACATACAGCGTGTCGATAAGGTCAAGCGTAACGCCGAGCGCACCAAACTGCTGTTGCGCTCCTACGCCCGCAACATATCGCAGCAAGTGTCAGTGTCGACCATCAGGAAGGATATGCTCACCAACGACGACAACTCCTTAGACGAGAATACCGTCAACGACTACATCAAGGCACTGAAGAGGCTCTACGTCATTGAGGACCTTGTGGCATGGAACCCAAACATTAGGAGCAAGGCGGCCATACGCACGAGCGACACTCGCCATTTCGTCGACCCCAGCATCGGCACGGCGGCTTTAGGACTTGGCCCGCGAGACTTGGTCAACGACTTGCAGTCTTTCGGCCTCTTCTTCGAGGACCTCGTGGTACGCGACCTGCGTGTCTATGCCGACGCACTCGATGGCACGCTCTATCATTATCGCGACAGCAGCGGACTGGAGTGCGACGCTGTGCTACATAGGCGTGATGGCACCTACGCCCTATTCGAGGTTAAACTCGGCGGCAAGGAGCGCATAGACGAGGGCGCCGCCAGCCTCACCACCCTGGCCGCTAAGATTGACACCGACCGTATGCCCGCGCCGTCCTTCATGGCCGTAATAATCGGCATCGGCTCCTACGCCTACCAACGCAAGGATGGCGTCTATGTCATCCCAATCTCTTGCCTAAAAGACTAACCCCCCCCCACCCCCAAAAACCAAAAAAGCCCGAGACCAAACAGTCCCGGGCTTAATCTATTTGCTACGTATCCTACTTGACTATTATCAGCGACGACTTCCCTTCCTGCCTCCTGACCGTTACGCCATTGTGTACAGGTGCGCTGACCCTGCGCCCGTTAAGGTCGTAATATTGCGTCCCCGATGTCGTGGTGGGAAATTGGAGACTCGTGGGGTCGTAATTAATCTTCTCGTTGTCGAAGTAGGAGCGGATGTTCTCCGTGTCCGTATCGCCAATATAGGTGTTCTCGGTGTTGTAGTAGAGTTTGGTGCCATTCTCTTTGAGCATATTCGAGAATACACCTGTGCCTGTGGCGGTCCTATCGTTATTGGAATCACCGAGGATTATGATGTGCGGGTTCTCGCTGTCGTATCTGCTGTCCGACTCTATCGTCACTTTCTCGAGATTCTCGAAATTCTCGAACGCTCTGTTGCTTATATTCACAAGCGAGGCAGGGAGAGTAAGCTCTTTGACGCTTTGTGTATATTCGCAATTAGAGAATATCGAGCTACCGATAGTTTTGATATTGGCGGGGAAGTTGAAATGGGACAAGTTGCAATCGTTGAATACATCACTACCAATGTTCTCGAGGTTATCGGGAAGGATGACAGAACTGAGTTGTTGCGACATTTGGAACGCTTGACCTTCGATAGTCTTGAGACTGATGCATCCCCCAAGGTCGACGGATGAGAGCCATGTCTGATAGAACGCACTCGAACTAATCGTGGTGAGGCCGCTGCACTTCGAGAAGTCAACCTGGGTGAGGTTTTCGCAATGATCGAAGGCACACCGCCCTATGGTCTCGAGCGATGCGGGAAGTGTCACGGTCTCAATCTTCGATGACTCGCGGAACGCTTCTTCTGGTATGCTGCTCACAGGGTCAATCACAGTGAGCGACTTGGCCTTCGACTTATAGCCCCCTGCATTGTCAAAGCCATTGTCTGCGTAAACCACAAGCATTCCGCTCTCCTCCTCATAGTAGTAGCCAGGGAAGTTGGAGAAGTACGCACGTAGGTTCTCTCCCTCTTTATCACCAATATAGGTGCTCAAAGGGTTGTAGTGGAGTGTTAGGCCATTGTTAGAGGGGAAAATATTTTGGCCAACACATGTCTTATCAGTGTTTTTAACGGATTGTTGGTTCTCGTCATCGTACGAGCTACCGAGGTAGATGATATGCTTCTCCCCATCGTTGTTGGAGTCGATATAGACATCTTTGAGCTTAGTGCAATTCGCAAAGGCAATATCATCAATGAAAGTCAGTGATGCGGGGAGTTTGATTGTCTCGAGTGATGTATTCGAGAATGCTCCATTGCCTATTTCCGTGAGTTTGGTGCACCCCGAAAGGTCGATAGAAGTGAGCGCACTAAGGCAGAAAGCACACTTTCCAATCGTAGTCAGCGAAGCGGGAAGCTTGACCGACTCAAGGGCATCACAGTCGCAGAAAGCATACATTCCAATCACACTCAGTGCCGTACACCCCGACAAGTCAATGTCCTCGAGTGCTGTGCAGCCTCCGAATGCACTTTCGCCAATCGACTCGAGCGAAGCGGGAAGCTTGACCGTCTCGAGTGCTGTGCAGGACACGAATGCCCTCGTTCCAATCGAAGTCAGTTTAGTGCACCCCGAGAGGTCAATAGAAGTAAGCCCGCAACCGCCGAAAGCACCCTCCCCGATCGTAGTGAGCGAAGCGGGAAGCTCGGCCGACTTGAGCGACGTGCACCCATTGAACGCATTCCCACCTATCGAACTCAATTCCGCACATCCCGACAAATCAATAGACTTGAGCGCCACGCATCCATTGAACGCATTCTCCCCAATCTCCCCCAACTCCGCAGGTATACCCGTCACCTCCGCCATCACACTGAAACCCTTAAAGGCATCCTCTGGTATCGACGTGACCCCGCACCCAGGCGCAAACACCACCTTAGTGGCCTTACCACTATACCCCGATATGTTGCCAAACGCCTCCGACGAGAGTATAGTCAACGTCCCGCTCGTCTCGCTCGCAGGCACGTAGTAGTACCCCGCGCCGCACCCTATCGGCACAACGGCGGAGAAGAGGCCACTGATGCTCGAGACATCAGTTATCGCCTCATTGTAGTAGAGTACAGGCAAGTCCGTGACACCGTTGAAAGCATAATCATCGATGCTGGGGACGCTGGAGGATAAGAGGATTACACTATCGAGCTCACTACATTTCGTAAATGTGTTGTAGTCTATGGTGGTGAGATTGGCGGGGAGTATGACGGTCTTGAGCTTTTTGCATGAGCCGAATGTTCTGTATATTTTAGTGATCTTTGTGCACTCCGAGAGGTCGGCATAAGTGAGATTATCACAGCCGTTGAAAGCATACTGCTCAATCGAAGTCAGCGAAGCGGGAAGCTTGACCGACTCAAGGGCATCACAGTCGCAGAAAGCATACATTCCAATCACACTCAGTGCCGTACACCCCGACAAGTCAATGTCCTCGAGTGCTGTGCAGCCTCCGAATGCACTTTCGCCAATCGACTCGAGCGAAGCGGGAAGCTTGACCGTCTCGAGTGCTGTGCAGTTTTCGAATGCCCTCGTTCCAATCGAAGTCAGTTTAGTGCACCCCGACAGGTCGATAGACTTGAGTGCGCGGCAGTTATTGAAAGCCGCTTCCCCAATAGATTCGATGTCCGTAGGAATATTCTTCACCTCAGTCAAACTGGTGCAATTCTGGAAAGTGCCAGCTGGTATAGATGTTATCCCGCAATCCGACGTGAATATGACAGTGGTAGCATAACTCCTCTTCAACCCCTTTTCGTCGTAAATGACAAGCGTAGTGCTCGTCTTGTCGTAGTAGTAGCCAGGGAGCTCAAAGGAGTACCCGCGTAGGTTCTCATTGGTGCCTTTATCACCAATATAGGTGTTCAAGGGGTTATAGTTGAGCGTCACGCCCTCGGGGAATATTTCCTTGCCACTGGCAGTCTTAGCGTTTCGCTCGCCATTCTCATCCTCCCCAAGGTAGATGACGTGCATCTCCCCATCGTTAGAGTTGATGTTGACCGTTGTGAGTTTATCGCACCCGCTAAAGGCCTCGTCCCCAATGAAGGTCAGCGACGCGGGGATGGTCACGCTCCAAGAAGAGGTCAAAGCCGCGAAATCCATGAATGCCCCCTTAGGTATGGATTCAACCCCTTCCGCTATCACGACACTCATCACATCATAGCTCATACACTCCGAGACACCAGCAAAGCCCTCCTCCGAGGTTATCGTGAGTGTGTAAATATTACTTAGCTCCAATTTCCACCCATCGCCCGCTGCTGTTTGTGCCACCGATGTCGCGCTCCAGGCAATCAGCGCGAACAACGAGAATAACAATCTCATGAATCTCTTGTTCATAGAAAACATTTTTTTGTCAGTTCATATTCCGTGTATGGGGAGAAGCAGGCATCGCCGACGCTCATGGCGCCGACTGTCACGCCGCTAAGTGGCAAATCTAATGCATAATCTCGATATGCAAGCCATCAATCGCGACTTTTTTCCTCGCAAGGCCCCCAAAATCCCCCTCCGGATGCTCCTTGCATCCTCCATGCATGCTCCAACGATGCTCCAACGATGCTCCGCGGATGCATGCCAGATGCTCCGCGCTCCGTTTCCACTTCCTCGTAAGAAAACAAATACGTTTTTCCCGCGATGTTTATTCCACAATCCTACAGCCCTCCTCCAAAAATCACACTCCACGACCCCTCTCCCATCCCCCATTTCTCAGTCGTGAGTGTGACGAATACCCCCACTTCCCGATTTTTGTGTTAATACCCAAAAACGAACTGTTAAATAGGCCAACTGGACAGAGATGTGTGCCATAACATATTGATAGTTAGGTAGATACCATCAACAAATATTTTCCCACGCCCTAAACCCCGAAGGCGTATGTAACGACGCCCCCCCAAAGGCGTCATTACACACCTTGACACACCGCGCCCCTCATTCCCCCACCACGGGAGAACAAGGGGCGCAAATCAATACAACATCCAATCCCCTACTTCACCACCTCACGCACATCGGCGTCCCCCGGCTTGAACACCAACCCGCGGCACTTCTTCGCCGACGCCTTATACGCCCTGAGCTCCATCTTCCCCCAATCAATCTCGCTCGTCGACTGCGCCACGGGCACATGCGGTATCAGGCTCCCGTCGCGCACCAAGATGACGCACGGCATCTTCCCCACCTTGATGGTCTGATATCCACCACTATACACCTTGCCCGTCTGATAGTCAATCCACTTGCCCGCCGGCAAATAGCACACCCGCTCATCACCGCTCTCAATCATCGGCGCCACGAGCATCTGCGAGCCAAACATATACTCATCCTCCACATTCCACGCCCCAGGGTCGTCAGGGAACTCAATGAAGAGAGCGCGCACCATCGGCAGACCCCTGTTCGAGCAATCCTTAGCCTGGGCATACACGTAGGGCATAAGCCTGTATTTCATCTCAGCCGCCTCGCGGAAAGCCTCCGTAAACTCCTTGCTTATCAGCCACGGCTCCGTAGGGGGCGCACCATGCGCACGGCTGTGCGACGTCAAGAACCCAAATGGCAACCACCGCCGATACAGCTCCTCAGGCGTAGCCTTCACGAAACCGCCTATATCATGGCTCCAAAACGAGAAACCCGAGATGCCAAACGACAGACCACCGCGCAGGTCGCCTATCATGCCCGTGTTAGTCGTTGCGGCATCGCCACCCCAGTGCAGAGCGTAACGCTGCGACCCGGCCCACGCCGACCGCGCCCAGATGATGCCCTCGCCATTCTCCCGCGCCACAACCTCCCACAAGGCCTTGTTGTAGCGCAACGGATACAAATTATGCTCATAGAGTCCCGTACGCCCGCTATGATACAACCCCCCAAGGGGCGCAGCCTCGCCAAAGTCGCACTTGATGGTGCTGACACCCTCATGAAGCAGGTGCGCTATATGACCCTGATACCACTCCACAGCCTCAGGATTCGAAAAGTCAAGCACTGCATCCTCATACGGCATGCCCCCATTCCCGTTGCGCACATTCAAACCCTTGGCTATGATCTCGCCAAACAGGCGGTTCTTCGGCGTGAAATACGGCAACTGCCACAAGCACGTGTGGAAATTCTGCTCCCTGAGGCTCTTCAGCATCCCCACTGGGTCGGCAAATCGCTCCTCCGAGAACTCATAGTCGCACTGCCAGTCCACACTGAACCATCCCGTGTCGAAGTGTATCACGTCGGCGGGTATCTTGTTCTCGCGCAACTTCTTCGCCACGTCCAACCCCTCCTCTTGTGTGAAATACGATATGCGGCTCATCCACGTCCCAAAACTCCACAACGGCAACATCGGGCTCTTGCCCGTGATGTCAGTATACTCGTCGAGTATATCCTTCGGCTCGCCAAGAAAAATGAAGAAATCCATCCTCTCGTCGGCCAGGAACATCCGGTCCGCGCCAATATACGACGCCCCAAAGTCCAGCGTCGCCGGCGCGCTCGTGTGGATGAACATGCCATAGCCGCGGTTGCTCATGAAAAACGGCACAGGCTTATACATCTGGTCCGTCTCTGGCCCCTGAGGGTCTGTCACCGTCAAGTGCACCTTCTGCCCCACCTTGTCGAGCTTAGTGAAACTCTCGCCACAGCCAAATATCTTCTCGTCCGGCGCAAGACTGAACACCGGGTTTATGGAACGCGAATTGTCCTGACCCCTCTTTATGAAGTTGAAGGGCAAGAACTTCACCTGCGTAGAGTCGTTGTCCGCAATATGGCGCGTCTGGGTCAGCACCTTCCCCTGGGCATCCTTGATCACAAGCCGCCACGGGTAGCGACGCACCTCAATCTGGCCATACTCGCTCGTGTACGTTACGCCGTCGCCGCTCTCCTTCATCTTCCACGACTTGTCGTCACACTTGGGCGCCGCCACGAACATAGGGTCGTTGGCGTCATCCTCGGCCATCTCCACGGGGGTCGTGAGCATAGTGACGCGTATCGTGCGCGGACTCACAAAGCGTATCTGCAACTTCAAGTTGGGGTCGTTGTCGTATGCCGCGTCGGGGAAGTCCAGCATCTGCATCCGCACCGGCCACGTGCCGTTCAGGTTGAACGCCTGGCGGGGCGATAGACGGTAACGCTTCCAGCAGACTGTGCCTGTGGCTTCCGCCGCATTGAACGTGGCAAGACTGTCGGCCAGGAAATAAGTGTTGGCAAGGTCGGCAAAGTCCGCGCTCACGTCGATGGCCTGGCTCTGCAGATTCGGCACGTTGCCAAATGTCTGTACTTGGGCCGTGCCGGGCAGTGCCACGAGCAACCCAAGAAGGGCTATGGTGCTTCTCATTGTATGTAGTTATGGTTATTGTTCCTCGTCTGTCTCAAAACCAACCCATCAGGTTGCGCAAATAGGCAGTCAGCTCGCCCGCCATCTTCTCATGCTGCCAACGGCTCGGATGCCAGTCCGCACCATATCTCAGCTTGCCGTCCTGCGGCGTGAAGTCAAAGCGGTACACCTCCCTGTCGCCACCCCTGTTGGCCTCGCCCACCACGTCGTCCAGCGTACTCTTGGCTATCTCCAGCTCCTTGCCCCCAAGCATCGAGCCAACAAGGAACACTATCTTCGCCCTCGGGTTGCATCGGCGCACCGTGCCAAGGAAATCCTTATAGGCCTGGCGCAGCAACTTAGTGTCATAGCCGTTGGTCGAAAGGTCGTTAGTCCCAAGGTTTATGCACACCACGTCGGGAGTGTAGCGCCCAAAGTCCCACACCTCCGACTTGTCGTTATAGAGCGTGTAGGCATACTGGGCGGGCATATTGTCGGCAGGGTTGCCAGCCTTAGGCCCCCCATAGTTGCGGTACACGCCTATGCCGCTCCGCGCCACTATCTGCGCCTGGGCGTCAAGCTGGCGGGCAGTGATCTGCGCATAGCCGATATAATGGTTCTCCGTCTCGAACGAGAAATGCTCATCCGGGTCGACGCTCTCACTGCCATAGCCGCAGGTTATGCTGTTGCCAATGAACTCTATCTTGCGCTCTGGCAACGCGTCGGGCTCCAACAACCGGCCATCACCATCAAGCACGAGTCCACGAAACTCCGGCAGATACTCATAGCCCTCAACGCTATACATCGCCATAAGACTGTGCCGACCACGCGGCAAGGCCGTCGCCACCTGCACCAACGAGTCCCGCTCCCCACGAAATGCCACCTTGAACGGCTCGCCATCGTCAATCCGCACCACGAAATAACCACTGCCCGGCTTGCAATGCAACTTCAAGCCTGTGGCATCAAAATTGGCGCGCACGGTGGTGCCAGGATACGAGAACCTGTACGACTTGGGGTTAGACTTCACAATGCGCCCCACATACGTAAGCATGGGATCCGATGGGGCGATACGCGTCTGCCCAACGGCAGACAAAGGTAGCAACGCCGCAATGACGGCAATAGAGTTTCTGATGTTCATACGCTTTGCAATGACCGACGCTCGGGGCAAGCATCAATTGCAAAGATATGACAATGCGACGTGGCTCGGACTGCTTATTTGTTAACAGTGGACGGTCGGAATGTTACCTACAATCAGAAGAAGTAGCCCACATTGACGTGCACATTGAACTTGTCATCGGGCGAATACATCAGCGTGAAGTCCATAGGCAGCGCATCGAGGAGGTTATAGGCAAGCGATATGCCCCCGCCATGCAGCCACTCCTTAGGCTCGAAATGCTGATGGTCGTTGATATAGCGGTCCAGGCTCTTGAACGTCACGGCACTGTTCAGGTGAGCCAACAAATACAGGTCGGCGAATATGTTGCACTGCGCCGTGAGCCGCGCCGCAAGAAATGTAGATTCGTATTTATGGGCGGTCATAAGCCCATAGAACTCCTGATGGGCGGGCAGGTGCCGATGTGGACCGCCAAGAGCCGTCTGGTGCACAAAAGCACGGTCGGCATACGAGGCCGCGCCACTAAGCACCTCCGTCAGCGAGAAATGCTCCGTCAGGTGCTGGTTGAACTCAAAACGGGCATTGAAGCGCACAAAGAACTTAAAGTCGTTCAACCCCTGGCTCCTAAGGCTGTCCAGCGAGTGACCCTTGTGCAGGTGATATTGCGGAAACCCGCCCACAAGGATGCTCGCCCTATGCTGCACGCCCGACTGGCTCAGAAACTTGCGGTCCAGCGAGTTGTAACGGCGCGTCACGGAGGCATAGAGGTTGTGTATATGCCCCTCGATACGGTCGTCGGCTGTCCCCACATCGGGCGACACATGGAAATGCTCCCACCCCAGCTTGAAGGCTATATCGCTCTTGGCCGACGAGGCGTGGCCTATGAGCACCGAGACGTCGTTGTGGTTATAGTCGTATATGTTGCTCGTGATGGTCGGGTCATCGTAGGTCGGCACCTCAAAGCGCGCATGGTCAAACTCGAAGTCTATGTAGTGGTTGTCCTTGACCCCAAAGAGCGTGCGGTTGCGGAAGCGGAAACGAAAGTCCTTCGATATGGCGAGCTTGAAGTCGGTAGTCGACAGACGGCCCAGGAGGCTGCGCCGCTGATAGTCCACGAATATGGAGGCGTTGGTGAACGTGTTGTACGACAACGCCACTTTGAGAAACGACATGGGGTTCTCCGTGACGTGGCACTTGAATATCACGTCGTTGCCCACATCGCCATCGGGTATAAGCTGATAGTTGAGGTTGTTGTAGTAGCCCGTCGACATGGCACGGCGTATGGCCTCGGTGAACTCCTCGGGCGTGTAGTGCGACCCCGGGTGCAGGTCGAGGGCGTGTATCAGGAGCTTACGGTTCGTCTTCTCCAAGCCGTCAATCTCGAAACCCGTGATGCGCACTTGCGAGAAGTAGGGCTTCATGCGCTGCGTCGGGGCGTATGGCACATTAAAGGCGTTGTGGAGCGTGTCGGCCAGTTGCCTGAACAGCGGCTCAAACTCCACGCCTATCGAGTCGCCTATGGCAAGTATGGTGTCTTGAGCGGCGAAACTCGCGGCATTGTAGCGCGACACGTCCGGCTCGATAATCATGTCGCACGCCGCCTTCTCCTCAGTCAGGTCGGCAGCATCGCGGAAGTTGGTTATCTGCAAGGTTATGTCGAGCATATTGTTGATGCTCTCAGCTGGCGTGAGGCCCGAGAAGAGGTTCACGCCTATGACGTAGTCCGCGCCCATGTCGATGACGTCGCGCACGGGGAAGTTGCGCACAATGCCACCATCCACAAGCTTTGTGCCGTTATAGTCGGTGGCGGAGAATACGCCCGGTATGGCCATGCTGCTGCGCGTGGCGAAGGCAAGGTCGCCACGGTCCAGCACCACAGCGTCGCCCGTGGCAATATCCGTGGCTATGCATCGCAGGGGTATGTCCAGCTGACTGAAGTCCGTCACCTTATATACTGGGTAGAACACCTCTTGCAGGCGCAGCATGACCTGGTAGGGCATGAAGAAACCCGTATTGATCTGCGGCACGAAACCCTTCATGGGGAGCGACACGGTGTAGTTGTCGAACTCGTCCTTATCCTCGATGCTGATGTCGGCCAGGCGTGTGCGGCTGTTTATCAGCTCCATCCAATGCGTCTCACGGCTAATCTTCTCTATCTGGTCGGCGCTATACCCGCTGGCATACATGGCCGCCACGATAGCTCCCATACTGGTGCCGGCAATATAGTCGATGTGCAACCCGGCACGCTCTATGGCTTTGAGCACGCCGATATGCGCCAGACCCTTGGCTCCTCCGCCACTCAACACGAGCCCTATCTTGGGACATTCGCCGTCCGCCCGCTCCCGTTTCACGATTTGCGAGTGCGCGTTGATGAGGATGCCGACAAGTAGTATCAGGGCGAGGCATGCCCGGCGTGTATGGCTGTGCAGAGTGGTCAAGTGCGTTGTGTTTAAGGATGGTTGACGCAAAGATAGTAAAAATATGAGGGGGCGTGTGGGGTGGGGGAGTGGCACATGTAGAGACGTTGCCTGCATCGTCTTTACA
>CAZPPW010000002.1:0-22980 GCA_964588595.1 uncultured Marinilabiliaceae bacterium | reverse complement strand
GCGTGTGGGGTGGGGGAGTGGCACATGTAGAGACGTTGCCTGCATCGTCTTTACAGTGTCGTTTTTATATGTACTTTTGCCACAGTATTAAACCTTAATCAACATGAAGCTAACTAGATTTACAATGATGTTCGCCGCCGTGGCTTGCCTTGTGGGCTGCGGGCAGAAATCGGGCGCAAGCACCGAGAGCGGCAATGCCGACGAGAGCGCGGCACAATCGGCAGAGACCGCCACTGCCAAAGAGGAGAGCAACGAGCCCATGTCGCCATGGGTGTTCGATGGCAACAGGGTGGTGAAGAGCGTGGTACGCGCGGACGAGTATGGTGACGATGTCTACGAGTTTGAGTATGACTCGAAGGGAAGGTTGACGAAGATTGCGACCAAAAGTGACAGCGGCACGTCCTACGACGTGTATGACTACGCAGCAGGCACGGGCTATCACCTGTGTTCAAATGGAGATACCTTAGATACATGGGTATTTGAGGCGGACGAGAAGGGACACATAGTGTATCAGAAGGAGTCAAAAGGGTGGGGCGAGAAGCGCACCTTCAATGACAAAGGACAACTCGTCAACTACTGGAAAGGCGGTGGAGCGGGTGACACCAAATTCACCTGGGACGACAATGGCAAGCTGATTAAGACATCCTCCGTAGGTTCCAATCAGGAAGATTGCGATTTGTATAAATTCGAGTATGGTGCGGAGAACACTCACCACCAGCCATTCTACTTGCTCAACTTCCTTGGCTTCGATTGCACTTCCGTCGTCTCGCACTTCCCGACAGCCCAAATCTCACAGCTTGAGCCTTTGGAAGGAGAAGAAGAAGGTGAAGATATTGACCGGTATCAGTACGAGTTTAACGAGGATGGTACGATAAATAAGGTGACCGTGATCAGTTGGAGAGAGACAACCTACACTTACACCTACGGCACGTTGTAGCCGTCAATCCTGATATCCACATACGGCAGTCGGCACTCATGTAGGGTGTCGGCTGTTTGTGTTTTTTGGGGGGAGACGTTCCGGGCAACGCCCTTACAGTATTGATTTTATATATACTTTTGCCACAGTATTAAACCTTAATCAACATGAAGCTAACTAGATTTACAATGATGTTCGCCGCCGTGGCTTGCCTTGTGGGCTGCGGGCAGAAATCGGGCGCAAGCACCGAGAGCGGCAATGCCGACGAGAGCGCGCAGCAGACGGTGGAAGCTACCTCTGCGAATGAGATCGCGGCACAGACGGAGGAACCCTCCACTGCCGAGGAGGAAGAGAGTGGCGATTATGACTTAATCACGTCGCCCTGTGTGTTTGATGGCAACAGGGTGGTGACGAAGATTAAGTGTAACAACAACGACGCATTGGAACAAGTGTATGAGTATGAATATGACGGCAGGGGAAGGTTGATGATAATCACCGAGAAATGGGATAACGTGGAGAAGAAACATGAGGAGTACGTCTATCCCACGGGAGATGGCTTTCGTGAATACGTGCCGCCCGAGAGCGAAGGGACTAACTGGAAGTCGGAAGATTTCAAATTCAGCTCGGACGAGTTTGGGCGCATAACCTTTAGGGAGAACCGTTACGAAGGCGGACCAGAAGAGGAGTACAAGTATAACGACAAGGGGCAGATTGTCCAACTGTTGTCAGATGGGTATCCCGATACCTACACCTGGGACGAGAAAGGGAGGATGGTGGAGATAACAGGCTCTGAGATTCACGTTACGTACGAATATGGCGATGTGGAGAATAAGCATCACCAGCCTTTCTTCATAGATTCATTCATTGATTTTGAATACACATCCGCAGTGTCATATTTCCCGACATCCGCAGTGTGTGGAGATAGTCATTACAAATACCAGTATGAGTTTAACGAGGATGGCACGTTGAAGAGGGTGACGGAGGAGTGTGAGATATATAAGCAAATTTATGAGTACACGTATGGGACGTTGTAGGTAGGGGTTAGAAGACATTTAGTGAAGCAGCCGGCATCCCTTGGGGGGTGTCGGCTGTGTATGTTTGGGGTGGTACGCCTACGGCGTTAAGGGGAGATGGGGTGGGCGGGTGTCTCTACATGGGTGGTGGTGTTAGTGTTGGCAGCGTTTGGAGGGGTCGGCGGTGAAGTTGCCGTTGGGGGTGGGCATGAATTTGCCGCGGTCGGTGAGGAATTGGACGAGCTGTGCGGCAGTGAGGTTGTCGGCGGAGCAGGTGTAGAAGCGTTCGTCGGGGCCGAACTTGTTGATTATGGCGTTGGTGAGGTCTTGTGCGGAGGCGTAGGAGTTGCCTTGCATCATGTCGAGTACTTCGTGTCCGTGTGTCATGGGTTGGATGTTGGGTTAAAGGGTTAATGTTGGTAGAGTTGCACTGTGCTGGGGGGGTATGGGGTGGGGGAAAGGGGGTTAGTGGAGGCAGATGTAGAGGGCGAGGGCGATTTGGAGGAAGAGGATGAGGGGTACGCCGATATAGAATTGGGGATGGTTGGTTTTGTGGCGGAATATACGCATGGCGGCCCATGCGCCTATGCTGCCGCCGAGGACGGCGAGGAGGAGGAGTGTGGCCTCGGAGGTGCGCCAGGCTTTGGCCTTGGCCTTGCACTTGTCGCGGTAGTAGGCTATGAAGGCCGTGATGTTGATGATGAGGAGGTAGATGAGGAGGATGCGAAGTAGGGTCATGATGGTGGTGTTAGTGTTTGTGGAGGTAGTAGGAGCGTTCGCTGGGGGAGAGGCGTTCTATGGCGTAGCGCAGGGTGACGCGTGGGAGGTGGGGGAGACGGGAGTCGAGGTAGGAGGTGAGGAGGGGTTTGTCGACTTTGCCTACTTCGCGGAGCATCCATCCTATGGCTTTGTGGATGAGGTCGTGAGGGTGGGCGAGGAGGGAGTCGGCTATTTGGAGAAAGGTGCTGGTGTCGTTGTGGCGTATGAGGGTGAGGTTGGAGACGATGGCGATGCGTTGTTCCCAGATGTTGGAGCTTTGCGCGAGGGTGTGGAGGAGCTGGCGGCTATGGGGATTGCCGTCGGGTGCGGGGAGGAGGAGGAGTTGCCCGATTATGGTGGGGCAGGAGGTGTCGACAAGGTCCCAGTTGTTGGCGTGTGTGGCGTGGGCGAGGTAGAAGGTGGCTATCTCGTGGCGTCGGTCGGCATGGGCTGTGGGGGGCTCGTGGCGTCGGGGTAGCGCGGCGTTCATTTCTTCGACGAGGAGTAGGAAGCCGGCGGAGCGGTCCTCGTGGATGGGGGAGAGTAGGAGGGAGTGGATGTCGGGGAATGGCACTTGGAGGCGTGCCTCGTGGACAATCTTGCGTATTTGGGGGACGCGCAGGCCGAGGAAGATGTCGCCCTCGCCGTAGCCGCCGGGGAAGGTCTGGAAATATCGTTGGAGGATACGCGCCTGGGTGTCGTCGCGGAACTGGATGAGGGATTCTTGGATGTCGGAGGCAGTAACCATGGGGGTAATATTTGTGGGCGAAGATAGGAAAAGTGGGGGATAAAAGCGACGTTGAGGGGGTAAAAATGCGTAAGTTTGTCGGCTGAAAAAATAGCAGAAAGATGAAGACGATAATAGTGGCGGTGGCGAGTGTGGCGTTGTTGGCGACGGTGTGCGTGTTGACATGCTCGACGTCGCCAGCCGCGGGGTGTGCTGAGGGGGGGCGTAGGCCACATGACACGGCGGTGCCTCGGGTGCCTGAGGAGGCTGATTTCTGTGGTGAGGGCGTGCCGCTGGAGAGGCAGGACATATATGAGTGCATGGACAGGGAGATAATAGCGAACACGTTTTTGCACTCGAACACATTGCTGATATTGAAGCGTTCGGGGCGTATATTCCCACAGATAGAGCCGATATTGCGTGAGTGTGGCGTGCCGGAGGACATGAAATACTTATGCGTGGCTGAGAGCAACCTTGTGGAGACGGCCAAGTCGCCTGCCGGGGCGGCTGGTTTGTGGCAGTTCATGGAGGGCACGGCGCGTGAGTATGGGTTGCGGGTGAGTGATGAGATAGATGAGCGGTTGGATGTGGAGAAGAGCACGCGGGCGGCGTGCCGGAAGATGTTGGGGGACTATGGGCGGTTGGGGTCGTGGACGTTAGTGGCGGCGGCGTATAATGGGGGCTTGGCGCGGGTGAGGAAGGTCAGGGAGCAGCAGCATCAGGAGAGTTATTATGACTTGCATTGGGCGGAGGAGACGCGCAGGTATGTGTTCAGGATTGTGACGTTGAAGACGATAATGAGCGCGCCTGTGGAGTATGGGTTTGACATTGAGGAGGGTGATAAGTACCGGCCGTGGGAGACGAGAGAGGAGGATATGGTGACGCCGATAGAGGACGTGGCGCAGTGGGCTAAGGAGCATGGCACGACGTATAGGGCTGTGAGGGAGTTGAACCCGTGGATATTGAAGCAGCAGATACGGGAGTTGAGTGACACGCTGAGGGTGAGGATAAGGAGGGGTTAGGAGGAGTGGTATAGTCGCAGGGCGTTGATGGGAGCGTCGATTATGGAGCGGAGGGTTATGCCGCGGTCGAGGCATACGCCTTGGAGGATGTGGGAGAAGTTGGCCGCTATGCCACCCACGAAGCCTACGCCGCGGAGTATGGCGTTGGCGGGGTAGAGGAGTATGTTACGGTTGATAAAGGCGTTGAAGCGGTCGATGAGAATGTCGACTATCTGCTCGTTGTCGGCGTGCTGGAGGGCGAAGCGTGCGAAGTGCGCGAGGTAGGCGTTGGCGCGGGGTTGGGAGTAGATGTGTGAGATAATGGAGTGGTAGTCTTCGTTGGCGAAGGCATAGAACTCGTTGGTCAGTTTGGGGTCGAATAGACCTTTTAGGGCGTTGGCGACGACGTGTTTGCCTATGTCGGCGCCGCTGCCTTCGTCGCCGAGGATATAGCCGAGAGGGGGGATGTTTTTGATTATGTTATCGCCATCGTATTGGCATGAGTTGCAGCCTGTGCCGAGGATGCAGGCTATGCCGGGGTTGTGCTGGAGGGTGGCTCGGGCGGCGGCGAGGATGTCGGAGTAGACGTGTATGTCGTGGCAGTGGAGGATTGAGGAGAGGGTGTTGGCCACGAGGGTGTTGACGTCGCCACCTATGCACCCGGCGCCGTAGAAGTGCACGGCATCGATGTTGCCGAGGTTGGGGTTGGCGAGGGCTTGCGAGAGGAGCGTGTGGAGGTCGTCGGGGGCGAGCATGAGGGGGTTAAGGCCTTGCGAGGAGAAGGCGCAGTCGGGGCCGTCGTTGAAGGCGAGCCAGTGGCATTTGGTGGAGCCGCAGTCGGCTATGAGCAGTCTCATCGCGCCACCTCCCCTTTCCAAGAGAGGAAGCCGTGGTCGAGCTCCTTGACGGAGAAGCCGAGTTGAGCGAGTTGCTGTGCGGCGTTCTTGCTGCGTCGACCGGAGCGGCAGTATACGGCGATGGTTTTGGATTTGGGGAGTTGGGATTGGCAGAGAGAGGAGAAAGAGGGGTCGAGGACATTGATGTTGAGTGCGTGGGGGATGTGTCCTGCGGAGAACTCGTCGGGGCGTCGGACGTCGAGGATGACGACTTGGGAGGTGTCGGAGATGAGTGAGGCGAACTCGTCGGAGGAGAGGGAGACGAAGTTGGCTGGGGATTGTGCGAGGCCGAGAATGGCGAACAGATGGAGGAGGGAGAGGGTCAGGAAGCGTGTTAAATTCATTGTGTAGAGATAAAAAGTTGGGGAAAAGGACAATTAACCCCCAAAGTTAGGCTTAAAATCTACCAAAGTAGTTTGAAAGGAGGTGAAAAAATGAGTACTTTCGCAGTCGGTATGGCACTAATAGGCATATTGAGATGACATTTGGTATCAGCCATAAGATAATAGCCTCGGTGGTGTTGCTCGCGTTGGCGGGTGTGGGAGTCGTGTACTTGCCGTCGTGCGCGGGGCGCGGAGGTGGGTCGTTTGGCGTGGACAGCTTGGTGTATGAGCGTAGCTGGGCGTTGAAGGAGTCGATGGAGAATGACCCGTTGGGTGGGCGTTCGCATTTCTATGTCAAGATAGACTATCCGAAGCAGGCGGGCGACACGTCGGAGCGGTATCTGGTGGACAGTGTCAGCGCGTGGTTGTCGAACCAGTTGTTGCCCGAGGAGGGTAGCCCGGTGATGAGCAAGAAGGTGCTTGAGGTGGCGGCGAATACGTTTTTTGGGGATACGGATGGCAATGAGTGGGGCGAGGAGGTGTCGTATTCTCTGAGGAAGACGTATGAGGATGGGGAGTATTTGAGTTACGAGAAGAACAGGTATTCGTATAATGGAGGGGCTCATGGCAGTTATAGCGTGAGCGGTGCGACATTCAGGAAGAGCGATGGCAGCAGGGTGGAGTGGAGTGATATTGAGACAGGGGACGAGTTGCGTCGTCGTGTGACTGAGGAGTTGCGGCGGACTAAGGGTGAGGAGGATGAGGCGGTGTTCAAGGCGAGTATATTGGCGGATGCGGAGGATTGCACGTTGGGGGACGGCACGTTCGCGTTGCCATTGCCTGAGGCTACGCCGTGGTTGACGGAGCAGGGGTGGGCGTTCACGTATCAGCCGTATGAGATATTGCCGTGGTGCCATGGTGCGCCGGCGTGTTGCATACGGGAGTTGAAAGTGGAATAGAAGGGATTGAGATATTAGAGGCGTCGTCACGGGGTTGTGGCGGCGTTTTTGTTGTTTATATGGCGGGATATTGCTACACATATATAGTGAGGTGCGCTGATGGCACGTTGTATACGGGCTGGACGACGGACTTGGTGAGGAGGGTGGCGGCGCATAATGGGCATGGGGGTTGCGGGGCGAAGTATACGAGGGCTCGGCGTCCGGTGACGTTGGTGTATGCGGAGCGTTGGGGGACGCGGAGGGAGGCTATGGGAAGGGAGTGGCGCATAAAGCGTATGAGCAGGGAGGAGAAGATGCGTCTTGTGGGGTGGGAGGGAGAAAATATTTAGGGTGCGCGAGGAGCGGTGGGGGAGAAATTTTATTATTTTTGAGGTGTCGAAACGGATACGTTGATGAAACTCGTCAGGAACATAGTCGTGGCTGTGGTGATGGCTGTCGTGTCGCTTGTGTGTGGCGCGGTGGCTGGGGCTGTGGTTGACGGTGTGCGTGGCGGTGGAGTTGGCGTGGAAGGGTCGGCGAGCGACGAGGGCGTGCCTGTGAGCGTTGTGGAGCGCGAGGGTATGGAGGTGGACGCTGCGTTTATAGCGTCGGGCCGTACGGCAGAGGCGGCATTCTCGTCGTCGAGCAATGTAATCACACCTGCACAAGTGCCAGCGCAACGGCGCATAGACTCGAGTGAGCGCACCTCGCTTGAGCGCACACTGGCGGAGCATATCGGGTCAACCGTGACGGCGTGCCGATTTGGTCTGCTGGATTTCAAACACATCATTTATTCAAATCATTCTTTTTTGTTCATTATAGCGGTCCTCGTGATATAGGAGACGGGGGCGAGTGGATGCGGCGAGCGCAGCGGGCGTGTGGCGTGCTGGGACGGGCAAGCGTCTGGGGCACGTGGTATGTTCGATGAGTTGTAGTCGCCCGGTGTGTCGAGAGCGGATATAGACATATAGCCGGAGAGCCGCATCTGCCCCATTGTGTCCGCTAATCGTAAATTTTTGATTGTAATGAGAGCCTTGGGGCGTGTCGTGGCGGGGAGCTGTGGCATGACCTTGGGGTTATAAAAGGAGACTATAATGTCAACTAAGTATAATCAGCTCTCGGATGAGCTGAAGGGGAGATTTGAGGAGAAGACCGACGGGACGAAGCGTGTGGTTAGCCTTGCGTTGTTCGTGGCGGGGATAGCTCTTATGTGCGTGGCTTTTTTGGAGCCGTTGCATGGGGGTTCGATGTTTTACGTGGCATTGCTTGGCGGTTTGGCCTTGGCGGTGTATGGGGGCGTGAAGGCGGCGTTTGGCTGCACTATGCTGACGGACACTAAGACGGGGTCGAAGGTTGAGGTGCGCAACATCTATTTCCAGTCGGCCGACAAGAGTGACGTGATGAACGTGATCAGCAATGGCAAGTGGGGCAGCCTGAATAAGGGCAGCCAGTCGACGACGACGTTGCCGATATGCTTGCGGACGTGGTTTACGGACAATGGTCAGTATGCGTCGACGTTGTTGCTGGAGTATGTGCCATACGAGTATGTGCCTGTGACGAAGATACAGGAGATACAGGATGGCGACAGGGAATCGTTTATTGATTATGTAAAGAAGTCGAAATAGTAGAGACGCCCTTTGCTTGCTGCCGAGGTAACTGTTGTTTGGGTAAGATAAAGGCGGCGTAGCGGGGCGGGAAGAAGATAAAAAAGAGCAAACTCTCGTGAGGCCTCGTAGGAGTGACGTCCTGCGGGGCCTTGTTGTTGTGTGGGGCTGCGCTATAATAAAAATTTGGGAAAGTCGTGGGGGAGGAATTGTTGTTTTATGGGGGACATTTGTGCAAAGTGACGTTTGGGGTATGGGGGACAAATTGTTGGCTATGGGGGACAAATTATCATGGAGGGGGTGGGGAAATGTTAAAGGGAGGGTGTGGGGAGTGTTGTTGTGAGCTTTGGGTCGGTTTTCTTTCAGTATAATGGTCGGGTTGGTTCAGTATAGTGTCAGTATATCGTCAGTATCTTGGACTATGGGGGGAGGGTGTGGGGAGGATGGGGGTAGGAAAGTGGGGGTTGCGATTGGGTTGGGTGATAGTTTGATTAGGGGGAGCGATAGCAGGGGGTGGGGAGTGGGGGGGATGTCGTGGGTGATGTGGGTGGGGTGGGGGAGTGGCGCGGGGCGCAGGGTGGTGGGGGATAGGGTGTTGGGTGTGCGTTTGCGTAGCGATAGCGGTGATAGAAAGAAAGTATAGCCGTTGCTTGGGCGTGAGGTTGTTGGGGCGTAGTTTCGCGTCGGTAAAATAATAAAGGATATGGATATGGAAAGTATCGGTGTCGTGGCGGTTATGCCACAGGATGATTTGGATATGCTGTTTATAGCGGGCGTGTTGGTGGGTGTGGCGTTTTTGTTTGGTTTGATGCGGCTTGGGGAGCGCAACAGGAGGGCGTAGGGTTATGGAAGAGAGAGAGCGGCTGGGGGATGTGGCGTTGTTCTTGTCGGATTACGCGGCGGAGTTGCTGGCAGTCGGGGCGACTTCGGCGAGGGTGGAGAAGAATGTGTCGAGGATGGCGGGTTGGTGGGGCGTGGGTGCGGAGATAGCGATATTCAGTAAGCATATTATTATGACTGTGACGGAGGGGGTGAGTGGGGAGACGTATAGCATAGTGGGTAAGGCACGGCGTCGGCCGATTAGTTTCTTGCGTAATACGCAGTTGAGCAGGTTGAGTTGGCAGGTGGTGGACAGGCGGTGGGATGTGGGCGTGGCTCGGGTGCGGTTTGAGGAGATTGTGTCAGGTGGGCATGCTAATGTGTGGGTGGTGTTGTTGATGGCGAGCCTGGCTAATTTGTCGTTTTGCTACCTATTTGGAGGGGATTTGTGGGCTATGGTGGTGGTGTTTGTGGCTACGGCGGTGGGGTATTGCGCAAAGATATGTTTGAGTCGGTTGGGTGTAGATGTGCGGATGGTGTTCATGATGTCGGCGTTTTGCGCCACGGTGGTGGGGAGTTCGTGTTATGTGTTTGGGCTTGGGGGGACGCCGGAGATAGCGTTGGGCACGAGTGTTTTGTATTTGGTGCCGGGTATACCGTTTATTAATTCGATAAGTGACTTGATATATGGGCATAATATGTGTTTTGTGAGTCGTCTGATTAACGCCAGTGTGCTGACGGTGTGCTTATCGGCGGGTTTTATAGTTGGATTGTTGTTGATGCGAATTGGGTTGTAGTATGGTAGTGTTGGATATAGTGCTTGACGGGTTGTTTGCGGCTGTTGCCGGGGTAGGTTTTATGAGTATCAGTAATCCGCCACGGCAGGCGTATGGGGCTGTGGCGGTATTGGCGGCTGTGGGACATTCGATACGTTATGTGTTGATGAATGTTGGCGGGATGAGTATCAGTTTGGCGTGTTTGTTTGCGGCGTTGAGTATAGGGTTGTTGTCGATACCTGCGGCGAGGTTGGTGCGGTGTCCGGCTGAGACGTTCTCGTTTCCGTCGTTGCTTCCGATGATACCGGGGATGTATGCGTATAGGACGGTACAGGCGGTGGTGCATTGTTTGGGGACGGTGGAAGAGGCGGAGTTTATGCATTGGTTGTATATGTTGGCGTATAACGGGTTGACGGCTATATGCGCGATTATGTTGATGGTGGTGGGGGTGACGGTGCCGATATTCGTGTTCAAGAAGTATTCGTTTGACGTTACTCGTGAGGGTAGGCATTGAAAGAATGTGTAACTTTAGGGGTAAGTGGTTGTAGATAGCAGTCATAGGGAAATGGAACTACGTCAGTTGAAATACTTTGTCAAGGTAGGGGAGCTATTGAGCTTCTCGGAGGCGGCACGTGAGTTGTTTGTGAGTCAGAGTACTCTGTCGCAGCAGGTTAAGACGTTGGAGGATGAGTTGGGGTGCGCATTGTTGAAGAGGGACAGTCATAGTGTGGTGTTGACAGAGGAGGGGCGGTATTTCTTGATAGACGCTCGTAAGACGTTGCAGCAGGCACAGCAGTGCGTGGACCGGATAGCGGATGTGCGGAATTTGGAGGAGGGGAGTTTGAGTATAGGTTGTACGCATTCGTTTGGGCCGATATTGCGTCAGACTGTGTTGGACTTCACGAGTGCGCATCCGAATATCAGGCTTGAGGTGTGTTTCAGGACCATGGAGGAGGTTATGGAGTTGTTGCAGCGTCAGGAGATAGATTTCGCGTTATCGTATAGGCCACGTGAGACGTATGAGAATATAGAGAGTCATGTGTTGTTTGATAACAGGTTGTGCGTGTTTCTGTCGGAGGGTCATCCGTTGGTGCGGGATGGCAGGGGGTCGATAACGCTAAGTGAGATGCAGGAGTTGCGATATGCGATGCCGGCTAAGGGTATGCAGGCGCGTAACTTGTTTGAGCATTTGGTGGAGGGTAAGGGGTTTAAGTTTGATGTGAGGTTGGAGGTTAATGAGGTGAATATGCTGTTGGAGTTGGTGAGGAGTGGGCGTTTTGCGACGGTGTTGAGTCGTGCGGCTGATACTACGCAGCATGGGTTGAGCAGTCTGCCGATAGATGTGGCGGGTAATAGGATTGAGGGGTGTTTCCACTTGATACGGGGTCGGTATGTGAAGCGTGCGGTGAAGGAGTTTATCCGGACGTTGTCGGAGAAGAATACGGATAGTATTTTGATGCGGTCGTGGTTTGAGTGATAAGGAATAAGGTAGGGGGGGCGTAGTTGTCTGCGTCCCCCTTGCTGTGTTATTTGGTGTAGAAGTCGATGATTTCTTGTAGTGCGGCTTTGCATACGGGGCAGAATTCGGGGTATGTGTTGTCGCGCATACGGCAGCTTGGGGTGGGTCGGTAGACGCCGTGAAGTTTGTATCCTGCGCCTTCGTAGAGGCCTATCACTTCGCCTTTAGGGCCTTTCTGTCCTACCATGTCTTGCCATTTGGAGGGGAAGTTGACCTTGGTGGTGATGTTTTTCTCCCATGGTTCGATGTCGGTGGGGTAGATGTTGTTTTCTTCGGTATCGTAGGCGTATTCGTCGGCGAGACCTGCGAAGCTGTGTCCGAACTCGTGTACGACAATCTCGCTGAATAGGGGGTGGTCGGTCATGGTCAGGTTGTAGGCGTTGAGAATGCCGCCACCGCCGTAGCGTGGGGTGTTGACGAGGACGATGATGTGTTCGTAGGGTATGCCGGCGAGAGCGTCGTGTAGGCGTTTTTGGTGGAGGGTGGTGAGGTAGCGTTGGGAGTAGAAGGTATCGAAGTGTGAGCCCATGGCGGTTTGGTTCCATAGACCTTTGCTGGGTTCGGAGGGGCCGCTTTGTAGGGATGGGGGCATGACGGCTACTATGTGGAACTTGGAGCGGTTCTCTTTGAAGGGTGCGTAGGATAATATGGCGTTGGTGGCTTCACGTGCCTTGTCGAGGAAGTGTGGCATTTGGTCTTGTGTGAAGCCCTCTGCCACGAAGGCTATGTGTATGCATCGGGTGGTGTCGTCGGCTTGTTGGATGACGGTTGATGGTATGCGGTGTGACTCTCCGATGTGGGCTATTAGGATGTCGTTGGGGTCGACACGGTGGGTCAATTCGGCCACTATGCGGTGGTGTGTGTCACGTAGGGTGACGGTGATGTCGGCTGGTCGTAGGGGCATGGGTGTGATGAAGACGTTCTCGAAGGAGCGTTTGACGGACTGCGCTTCGGGTGTGTCTTGCCATTCTTGGAAGAGGGATGAGAATGAGTTGAGGTATATGACCTTGTGAGACTGTGCGTCGCGGATGGTTATTTGTCCGTTGCCTTGTATGGGTATCTGGTCGAGGTTATGGCGTTTGCCGAACCATCGTGGGGATACGTGTTGTTGGTCGAGGTATATGGCTTGTGAGTGTGCGTCGCCTGCGAAGATGTAGTCGAGACGTAGGGTCTTGTTGGCGAAGTTGTCGTCGAATGATGGTGACTGTGCCCATGCTGTTGTGGACAGTAGGGTGAGGAGTAGGATGGCAATGGAGGTTAAGAGCTTGTGCATGGTTTGATGATGTTATTCTGTGGCAGCCTCGTCGGAGGTGATGTTGTCGGGGATGTCGGAGTTTAGTTTCTTACGGTTTCCTGGGAAGAAGTTGATGCCCCAGGATAGTGCTGCGCCCGAGGAGCTTTCGAGGTTATGTGGAAAACGGTCGGCTATGACGTAGAACTGGAAGACCTTGCTTTGGAGGGTTAGTCCGATGCCTGGTGTGAGATGTGCGCCAGGGTTAAGGGCGAGTGAGCCTATGAGGCTGAACCATTTCTTATGGATATGAGCCGATATGGAGCCACGGGTATAGGCGCGATGGTTGACGAACTTCGTACTAAATACACTGCCGAGGCTAAGCCAGTCGAGTTGTGGAAAGTTGAACTCTGCGGAGGCTATCATACGTGGGCTCATGCGTGTATGGTAGTTGATGTTGTTGTGCGATACGTCGGTGAAACGTAGGAGTGAGTCTTTGAGAGCGTCCCAATAGTCCTCAGTCCTCTCGTGTGAGCCTGTGATGCCGTCCTTAATACCACTATTGGTGTCGACACCGCGAAGCACCGTGCCAGATGCTGCGGAGAACTGGTGGCACTCGTTATGCCACTTTATGAAACCTACATCGACAAACGATAGACCGAAATTCCACTGGTCATTGAGCTTGAATGTGGCTCCAGCGTCAAACGCGAGGCCTCTGTTGCGGAATGGACTGAAGTCGGACAATGTGGCGTCGGAGAAGCTGATGTCGTCAACATAGCCGGCACTGTCGAGCTCAACGGTAAAAGGTATGGATGTCTTTATAGAGCCGCTGGAGTGCATCTCGACACGGTAACGGTCGTCCTCACGTACGGTCTTGAAGTTGACCTTGAGATCGTCACTCTGTGCTGCGGCTACACCGGCGAGTAGCTTGAGTCGTCCGCCGAGTTTGAGTCGTCCGTCGATGAGTTTGTCGTTGCTATATCCGAGGGCGAGTTCCATGTAGTTCATGACTCGTATGAAGATGTCGCTGATATTCTGGTCTACGGGCTTGTCGTTGTCGAAATCCCAGTTGCCGTAGCGGAGGTTTGTCAGGGAGCGTTTGAAGGTTATCTCGCTACGGGTCTTGTTGGCTATGGTGACGGATATGAAATGGTTGTCACGTATCTTAGTGCCGAATCCAACGAGGGGGATGTCTAAGTTGACGCTTGTGAGGTTTATGTCGCGCATGGCATCATGGAGATTCCCAAGGTCGAAGTGCATAGAGTCGTCAACACCCCACGTGAAGAGGTCGCCCCATGCGAAGCCCGTATTCTCCACGTTGACGTTAAAACCCGATATGCCAGGCAGTTGGAGAAACTTGTCGGCATACGTGGGCGTCATGGCCGGGTTGAGCTCCATACGCTGTGGTAGAGTGCGCATCATGGGGGTGATGTTCTCTTGCGCAAGGGTGGTCATGGCGGCGAATAAGCCGAGAGCCATGATGCCGAGTTTCATAGATTTCATTGTCTGGTGCGTTTAGGCTCTTGGTTATTTGTTAGTGAACTCGAATTGTACGGCAAGGGCAATGTCAATATTGGCTTTATCTTCAAGCTTAGGAGCCACATACAGGCCCGCCGATGTGGCATTCGACACGAAGTATATCGACTCCGCATTCTGCAAGTCGGCTATATTCTCCTCGGTCAAGAGCACCGTCGTGACCTTATGTGTCATATCGCCAGTCGACGTGCCCCACTCTGTCAACTGTGGCAGGTCGATGATGTTCTCAGCACTGATGGTCGAGAGCGTATCACCCGTACCCTTCTCAATGAGCGTGGCGGCGAGCGATAACGAGAAGGGCATACTATTGTCACTCGTAATGATAAGCTTGGCGGCCGATATGTGGCTATTCTCCGGAATATCCGACACCGTGACGTTACTCTCCGACAAGTTACCCTCCATGATGAAGTCGAATGGCACGTCATAGCGGAAACCAAGATACGCCGTGTCACCACGTGTCACCCTGACACGGTCCACACCCGCAGGCATCGACAACGTGAAGTCGCTGATATAATACAAGTTCTCAGGCACAGGGCGCAACATCTCCGCAATAGCCGAGTTAGAACGATTCAACTCATACTCATCCGACGAGTTATGACCCACCGGGAACGGGTCAGTAGTCAACACCGTGCCACCAACCATCGCCGACGTGACCTCCGGCTCAATGGTAATATCCAAGGCCGTATTATTCTCGCACGTCAACCAAAGACGAGGATTCTCAAAGTACAGCGACTTACTGATAGTCTTAAACGCACCCAGGTTCGTAGCCTCAACATTAGGCCCCACAAACGACTTCGTAGGCTTCATGCTGCACACCACATTATCCACATCCGACAAGGTGAACGATAAATCAAGCGTCCCCCACGACCCGCCACCATCACAGCTCGCCTCACATACGATACTCACCGGAAGCTTACCCCCCGACGGCGCAAGCGACGCCGACGATGACAATGTCTTAGAACCCTCCGACGTCGAGATGTCAAACGAGAACGACTCACCACCTATCGACAACCCAAGAGCCATCGGATGAGAAAACCCGCTCCAACTGGCCGACACCGACAAACCCGCGTCTATCGAGTATATCGTCGCATCCCCACCATCCGCCAACGGCACATCCGCCGTGAAACTCTCCGAGACACTCGACTGACCTGCCGCCGCAAGTACATCAAAATCCACATACGACAAGTACAACTGACCCAAACTGAACCCCCTCTCACCTCCCAACCCAAGCACCTCCAACAACGGCACAGCCACACTCCTCCTATGATCCCCACGCAAACGAATACGATTCGTACCATCCTCATCATCAGCCACATAATACTCAATATACCCATTCTTCTCATCAAACAGGTACTCTATCGACGTCGACGACGTAGACATCGGCAACATCAAACTCGGCGAAATCTCAAGCTCTGAGTCTATCTTGTCCGTATCAAACCCATCAAGACAACCCCCCAACGCCAACGACGACACAACCGCCACGGCGAATACTATATGCGAACTCCCTTTCATCTAACTAATTATTTACTCCAATAATGAATAATTAACCCCTTTCAACAACCCCATACCATCCCACACACTAAATTAAACAAATCCTAACGCACCACCAAATTATTCCGACAATATCCACTCCTCCCACCCACGAATATCTCCAATCCACCACCATACCCCAAAGATACCCCAAAGATACCCCCATGATACCCCCAAAAACCACCCTATATGCTCCCTGCATGCTCCCTGTATGCTCCACGGATGCTCCAACGATGCTCCGCGGATGCTACACAGATGCTCCGCGACTCTTTCACGCTCTCTCGTAAAACAACAAATGCCATTTTCCAACGATGTTTATCCGCCAATTCCACACCCCTCCTACAAATATCCCACCACACACCCCTCCCACACCGCCCATAATTCAGTCGTGCGACCCCAAATCGCCACACTTCACATTTCCTTCGATAATAACCAAAAATCACGCCCTTTTTACCCGATGTTTATTCCCCAAAAACTCCCTCACTCTCCAAAAACGCCCCCATTCACACCCCCTCCAACCCCCCATTCCACAACCGTACGAGTGACGAACACCCCCATCCGCCATTCCTTTAATAATAAACAAACAAAGATGCCACCAGCCTCAAGAACACCATGAAATACCCCAAAAACTCCCACCTAACCATCCCACCCAACCCCTTGCATCTCTCGCCAAAATCTTCTAACTTCGCCCCCACACAACAGAAAATTCGCCCAAGTAATGACCTTCGACGAACTCAACATCAAGAAATACTTCAAGACAAACCTCCGTGAGCTCGGTCTAAAAGACCTCACGCTAATTCAGCAACGCGCCTTCCCGGCCATAATGTCCGGACGAGACGTCATGGGCATAGCTCAAACCGGCACAGGCAAAACCATTGCCTACCTACTCCCCTCGCTCAACCTCTGGAAATTCACCCCAAAACACGAACCACAAATCATAATCCTCGTTCCCACACGAGAACTCGTCCTCCAAGTCGAACAACAAGCACAACAACTCGCCGCCGACTCCGGCATAATGGTCGTAGGCGTATTCGGCGGAGCCGGCATACAACCACAAGCCGCTCGCATCCGACAAGGAGCCGACGTCATAGTAGGCACCCCAGGACGTATCCTCGACATAGCACTCCAAGGCCTCCTCCGCTTCGGAGCCGTACGACGACTAATACTCGACGAAGTCGACGAAATGCTCGAACAAGGCTTCCGCACACAAATATCACGAGTACTCGACCTCCTCCCCCATAAACGCCAGAACCTGATGTTCTCCGCCACCATGACCAACGAAATCGAGCAACTCGCCGACACCTTCTTCAACGGACCCCTCAAAATCGAAGCCGCACCCATGGGCACACCACTCGACAACATCCACCAGTCCGTAATACACGTCCCCAACTTCAACACCAAAATAAACCTCCTCACACACCTACTCTCCACGCACCCCGACATGAACCGAGTCATGGTCTTCGTCAGCACCATTGCCCTCGCCGACCAAGTCTACTCCCTCATCTCACAACGCCTCGCCAACACCAACATCTCCATCGACTACCTCCACTCCCGACGCACACAAAGCCAACGCTTCGCCACACTACGCAACTTCCGCGACGGCCAAACCAACGTCCTCATCGCCACCGACCTCATAGCTCGCGGCATCGACATCGAAGGAGTAAGCCACGTCCTATGCTTCGACCTCCCCTTCGAACCCGAACAATACATCCACCGAATCGGACGAACCGGACGTGTCCGACTCGCACACCCCGACGACCAAAACGACTCCTCCATCATCGTCGAAGAAGGACACGCACTATCCTTCTGCACCCCCACAGAAACAACCGCCCTCCTCAACATCGAGGGCCTAATGAAAACCACCATACCCACCAAACCTCTCCCCGCCGAAGTCGAAATATCCTCCATCCTGACCGACGCCGAAACACCACAAGTCAGAATGCGCAACGCCCTCACTGAACTCGACTCCACACCAGGCAAAGCATTCCACGAACGAAGCGAGAAAAACCAAAAAACCAACCACAGAATCTCGCATCGCACACTCATGAAACAAAAATACGGCAAGCCCATCAAGCGACGCCCCAAAAAATAATAAACACCTACAACCATGGCCTACAAACTCGACAAAATCGACTACTTGATCCTCAGCGCACTCCAGCGCAACAGCAACTACACCACAAAGGAAATCTCCCAGCAAGTCAACCTCTCCACAACCCCTGTCTTCGAGCGCATCAAGCACATGGAGCGCGAAGGCATAATCAAAAGATATGTCGCCGTAATCGACATGGAGAAGATCAACTACGGCCTCATGGTCTTCTGCAACGTCAAACTAAAACACATCAACAACCAGATAGCCAACGACTTCACCACGGCCGTCAACGCCATGCCGCAAGTCGCCGAATGCTACAACATCTCAGGCGAATTCGACTACCTCCTCAAAGTCCACGCCTCCAACATGAAGGACTACCAAAACTTCATCCTCAACATCCTCGGACGCCTCGACTCCGTCGGCGACATCCAAAGCACCTTCGTCATCGACACCTCCAAAGAAGTAGTAGGATACCAACTCCCCATGGGCGAATAACCCCATGATCATAATCGCCAAACACACCAACCAACTCTGCAACAGGCTCTTCACCTACCTCCCCATACTCTCCTACGCACTCGAGGCTCATCAACCCGTCCTCTTCCTATTCCAATACCGGCCCTACGCCAACCTCTTCCCCAACCTCCGCAAAGCCGGCTATCACTCCCTCCTCACCTCCTCACACCTCCGTAGCCTCCGCGCCACAGCCCTCTACGCACTCATACGACTCCTCGACCACGCCCTCCACGTCGTCCTCCACCCCGCCGAACCCATCCCCCTCCACGCCCCACTCGGCTTCCTCTTCGCCCCGCGCTGGCGCGAAATACGCTACGACAAAGCATATATCCCTAAACACGCCAACACCCTACGACACCTCTTCGCCCCCTCCGAAGAGGTGACGAACACTATCGCGCAACATATCCAAAAGGGTAGGGGACTGCTCACCATAGGCGTCCACATCCGACGAGGCGACTACGCACAATACCGCCCCGAACTCCTATTCCCACCCGAAACCTACGCCAACTACATGCGCCAAACACAACAACTCCTCGCCTCACAACACCAACCCATCCAATTCCTACTCTGCTCCAACGAACCCGTCAACACACACCTATTCCCCAACCTCACCACAATCACCATCCCAAACACCTCCCCCATCATCGACCTCTACGCCCTCGCCGCATGCGACTACATCATCGGCGTACCCAGCACATTCTCACTCTGGGCCTCATTCTACGGCCAAGTACCACTCCTCCACTTCGACTCCCCCAACACCACAATCTCACTCCACGACTTCCACATCTGCCACACCCTCACACCCTAATCCCCAACACCCCTACCCACGCACACCACCGAATACTCCTCCGGCCTGAACCACCTCCCCGCCACATCCCTAATCTCACTCGCCGTAATATCCCGCGCCACCTCAAACAAATCCCTGATATAACCCTCCGTCACCCCATCCAGCAACAACGAGAACACCGTGTCCGCCGACGTCATAATCGTCTCAAAATAATGTAGCACCTCCCCCATCATATAACCCCGCAACGTCTCCATCTCCTTATCACTCAATAAACTCGACCCCATACGCTCCATCTCCCGGAATATCTCCTCCACCACGCGCCCATGGCTCCCCGCCTTCACCTCCGACGTTATCGTGTGTGTACCACGAGACCTGTTCGCCGTCGCCACCGAATAAATCCCATACGTCAACCCCAACCGCTCACGAACATTCTGCATCAACCGCGACCCAAAATACCCACCAAACGCCGCATTCGCCATCTGCAACGGCAAATTATCCCGATGACCACGTGTAAACGTGCTACGAGCCATCTTCACCGACGTCTGCTCACTATCATACTCTATCATCCTCCGCCCCACACCCTCATTATACTCCGGCCCCGGCGCCTCCCACGCCTCACCCTGCTCCCAATCACTCCCCCCAAACACCTTAGCTATATAATCAACATCCTCATCCTTCGGCCGCCCCGACACGAATATATGCGTCCCATTCGGCCTATAAGCCTTAGCATGAAACTCCCGCAACACCTCCGGACACAACGCCCCATAATCCTCCCTCCTCGCATAACGACTATAACGACCCGGAGCATACAGCAACTCCAGCAACGCCCGCGACGCCAAAAACGGCGTACGCATCATCTTCATATCAAACGTCTGCAACTCCTGAGCCTTATACAGCTCCACCTCCCTCTCCGGAAACGCCGGCTCCCGCAACACCTCACTCACTATATCCACCACCGCCCGCAAATCCTTCTCCAACGACACCGCCGCAAACGACATCTGAGCCGCCGACGACTCCGCCCACGTGTGAGCGCCATAAAAATCCACCACCTCAGCTATCTCCTGCGCACTCCGCCGACTCGTCCCCTCCGACAACAACTCCGCCGTAGCCGACGCCACCAACGCCCTATCCGCGCGCAACGAACCCGCCGCAATGCTGATATCCACCTTCACTATCGGCTGATGACCACCGCGCATCACGTGCAGCATCACACCATTATCAAGCCGCTCACTCACATACTCCGGCATCTCCGGCATCCTGATGTTACCCCACGCCGGCGCCACCTCTCTAAATCTATTATCCACTGTCTCTGCTATTTATGTCGATATATCATCGTCGAACTGTTCTCTCGCCTGCACACACGCCGAGCCATCTCACGCACATCCTCAGGCGTCACGTCGTCATACGCGTGAGGCTCCGTATTGATAAGACCCGCGTCACCAAGCATCTCATACATCCCAAGGCTCTGCGCCAACGCCTGAGTAGCCGTCTCCGCAAACACCTGCTCCGACAACTGCCTGTTACGCGCCTTCTGCAACTCATACTCCGTAGGCCCCGCACTCCCCATCGACTCTATCTCACCCCACAGCTCCTCCACCACGCGCTCCGGCTCCACACCATCCGCCACCTGACCCGTGAACACCACCGTCCCAGGATCCACCGACCCCGAGATGAACGCGTTAACGTCCGTGCACGTCCCGCTCCCCTTAACCAAATGACGTATCAATCGCGACGACGCCCCATCCGCCAACACGTCCGTCATCAAATCACCCAACTTCGTGTCCCGGTCCAGCCGCGCCCCAGTGTGAAACGCTATCGACACTCGCGTAGCCGGCACATCACGCTCCACCTCAAGCCAACGCTCCTCCCTCTGCTCCGGCTCCACCTCCGGCCGCACGTCCACCCCCTCCCTCTCAATACCCCCAAACCACTTCTCCGCAAGCCCAAATATCTCCTCCGCCCTCACATTCCCGCACACCGACAATATCGCGTGACCTGGCGTATATAGCCTATAAAAAAAATCCTTCACCTCCTCAAGCGTCGCGTCCTCTATCTGCTCCACACTCCGCCCTATCGTCGGCCACCTATACGGGTGCACCTTATACACCAAATCCCTGAACAAATGCTGACAATCACCATACGGCGCATTCAAATATCGCTGCCGGAACTCCTCTATCACCACCTTCTTCTGTATATCAAGCGTCTCCTGCGAGAACGCCGGATTCAACAGCCGGTCACTCTCCAGCCAAAACGCCGTCTCTATATTGTCCGCCGGCAACGTCACGTAATAATTCGTCACGTCATTCGTAGTGAACGCGTTAGCATCCCCCCCAACCCGCTGCACCTCATAGTCAAAGTCCGGCACGTTCACCGAACCACCAAACATCAAGTGCTCAAACAAATGCGCAAACCCCGTACGCTCCGGCCGCTCATGGCGCGCCCCCACAGCATACAGCATATTGAACGTCGCCAACGGCGCATACCTATCCTCGCACACGATAACCCGCATGCCGTTTGCCATACTATGGCGTGAGAATTTAATCATCTACTCAAAATACAATACAAGCCCCCACCAGCGCGACTTCAACTTGCTGATGGCTTGCTGATACGGTATATCCTCCAACTCATCCGACAACGTGCTGTCATATACGTTCGACAACCCGAAATCGCACCGTATCTCAACAGATAATCTGAAATATGTCAAATAAAAATCCATACCCGCGCCAGCGTCCGCATACATGTCCAGCGAACGCATGCTCAGGTGGCTCTGCTTATCCTTAGCAAGGTCAAACCTCGGCGTCACACCCCCCACCACATACGGACGTACATTAAACAACCGCTTCGCCGCATACTTCAACAAAAACGGGCACTCCACGAAGGTCGACTTAATCTTCAGCGGCTCCTCATCTATCGCCTTGCCATCCTCATCCACAAAAAGCAAATTCCTCTGTCCAAACGATATCCCCGGCAATATCCTGAAACTCAAATTATCCCGTATCCTGAAATCCGTCACTATCCCCAGCACCAACCCAGGCTTCAACTCCGTAACGTCCGCATAACGCGCCATCCCACCATTCTCGTATGTCCGCAACCCCGTGTTATACACATTGTAATCCAACACGTTGAAACCCAACAAGAAACCAAAATGTATCGCACGCTTGTCAAACCGCGGCAAATTAGGCACACCCTTTGCCGTCGTGAACTCCGACGCCGACGTATACTGCCCCCTGGCGCTCACCGTCACGAACGCCATCAACATCATCGCCACAACAAATACCAACGTGTGCCTACTCTCTCGAAATCGCATCACCCGAATGTTACGTCCCATATACGCGCATCATCTCATTTTATTGCCCACAACCCTCAACTTTCCCCCTAATCCTTCTCCGCCAAATATGCCGTCGCTATACCGCACGTCAGCAACGTCGACGACACAGGACGCAAACCCGCCGCCCGCAAATGCTTCTCAAACTCCTCACCCGACGGAAACGCCATTGCCGAACGACACAAATACCTGTACGCCTCACGGTCATGCGACACCGCGCCACCAACCAAAGGCAATATATTCCGAAAATAAAAATTATACAAACCCCTGAAAACCGCGTTCCGTGGCGTCGAAAACTCCAACACCACAAGCCGCCCCCCACTCCTCAACACCCTCCCCATCTCTCTCAAACCCTTATCCAAATCCGCAAAATTCCTAACCCCAAACGCCACAGTCACCGCCCCAAAACTACCCGACACAAACGGCAACGACTCCGAATCACCAACCTCCAACCTGATCCAACCCCCCAATCCCAACCTCTCCACCTTCTCCCTCCCCACCTCCACCATCTTCGGCGATATATCACAACCCACCACCTTCACACCCAAACGCCTGTGCAACGCAATCGCCATATCTCCCGTCCCCGTCGCCACATCCAGCACCTCCCCCTCCATCTTCTCCCCCAACTCCTCACCCCCATTCCCCCCTTCCACATCCTTCACATCCCCATTCTCCCCC
>CAZPPW010000001.1:0-76218 GCA_964588595.1 uncultured Marinilabiliaceae bacterium | reverse complement strand
TCCTTCCATCAGGCAGCAAGACTAACATTCCGCCCCCGCTAATGACAAGCATCGGGCGCACCGCTTCACCCTCAGGCACGCTGAGCGATGTCTCCGCCTGCGGCAAATTGATAACAAATCGCAACCCAAACTCAGGCGAGCAAAGGTTGAGCTGCGAGTAGGAACGGTTCGACACACTGACAAGATTCGTCGACCGAGAACCTATGTCCCCACCACGTTGCACCTTCGCCACATATTTCAACTCACGTTGAGTGTACGTGTTACCCTCATAGTAAATGTAATCCGATTGCGTCCACTCCCGGGCGTTGCCCGACATGTCGTATATCCCCAGCGAGTTAGGCTGTTTCTGACCAACCACGGTAGGCACCTTAGTCACGCCTCCCCACTGCGCCACATTATCTGCGCTATTTGAGCCAGCATAAACATACATGTCCGAGCTGTTCCCCCCGCGCGCCGCATACTCCCACTGCTCCTCCGTAGGCAACGCTATCGTGCCTCCCGTAGGTATATTGCCGTACGTGTACGGCGCGTAAGCCACGAAGTTCTCAGCCAAGTAATACGATACGAACCCCTTGGCATAGTTTGCGCTATCCGGGTCAACGTTCCCGCCCATAACGTCACACCACACCTCCTGCGTCACCTCATATTTGCTGATATAGAATGCCGACATCGTCACCCGATGCACCGGCCCCTCATCTTCATTATACGATGGCAAGTTGGGGTTATAGTTAATCCCCGTGGCATCCGTGTTCTGCGAACCCATATAAAACGAACCCGCCTCAACAAGTATCATCTCCACGGGCGCGCCAAAGGCGGATGTCAGTGTCAGGGTCGAGGGATATGTCTGCGCCATCACACCCAGTGGCGTGAGTGCGACTAAGAAAGGTATAATGTGTTTCATGGGCAGTATCTATGAAGAGGTTATTTCCTGCGTTCTTCTACGATGAATATGGGGCGATGGTTGTATTATGTCTTAAATCACAGATGGTTGTGCAAGCAACCAAGGAGCGATTGCGAACAGGGCGAACAAAAAGATTGTATTAACGTATCGTTTTTGCGTGAAATCTTATCATGACACAGTGGGGTGGGGTAGTGGGGCCTACGATGACTTTATGATGTTAAGATGCTGAAATATAGTGCGTTTAGCTGTCGTTCAGAGCGAAAAGTTGCATCGATGGGTGGCCAATGAGTGCCAAATGCGCCATTTATGGACAGGGCTTATTATCATTTTCTTTTTGTTAATTTTGGTCGTCAAGACACAATATAACACCACCTTAGATAAGTATGGAGCAAATAAAAAGACTCTCGGTAGGCGAGAAGCTGGCGTATGCGCTCGGCGACGCGTCGGCTAATATTGCATGGCGAGGTGTATCAACCTTCTTGTTGATTTTCTATACCGATGTTTTTGGCATAGCGCCAGCCATAGCAGGCCTCGTCTTGCTTGTAGGGCGTTTCACCGACGGCATATCAGATATCCTGATGGGTGTCGTGGGCGATAGAACCCATAGCAAATACGGCCATTTCCGCCCCTGGATTCTTTGGACCGCCATTCCCCTCGGCGTGACCCTCTCCCTCATCTTCACCGCACCCGACTGGTCCAACGAGGGCAAAGTGGCCTACGCCTTCATCACCTACATCCTCTTCATGGTGATCTACACAGCCAACAATGTGCCCTACGGCTCCCTCATGGCAGTCATGACCCCCGACGATAAGGAACGCACCAGCCTGAGCTCTTTCCGCATGGTAGGCGCATTCGCGGGCGGCATGCTCGTCCAAGGTGCCCTATTGTTCCTGGTCGCACATTTCGGCAGCATCGACCCCGAGGTGAGCGTCACCAAAATGACAGAGTCCGAATATGTCGTTGAGTTCTCCGCACCCGAGGATTGCCAAAAGGTGAAGATCTCCACAAACGACGGCGTGGCCACTTTCGTATGGGCCGACTCCCTTAACGTGGCAGGGGCTTCTGTCACCGCCGCTAAGAACCTCTCCGTGACGGCAGGCGAGAAATATAAGTTCGTAGTCAGCGGCCAGAAGGGTCTCGAGGTCGACGACATCACTATTATCGACCAAAGCAAGGGCTACAGCCACTCCATGTACCTCATGTCAGTCGTGCTCGTCATCGCGCTGCTCGTCACTTTCCGCTTCACACGTGAACGCGTCTCGCCTCCTGCCGACCAGAAGACTGACCTCAAGGCCGACCTCAAAGACCTCATGCACAACAAGCCTTGGGTAGTCCTCCTCTTCGTGGGCCTCCTCTTCAACATCTACAACAACATCAAGCAGGGCATAACAGTCATGTACTTCTCCCACTACGTCCACGACCAGTTCCTGGCCGCCACGTATATGGTGTTCCTCATGGTGGCCTCCATAGGCGGCGCAATGCTAACCACGCCACTCGGCCGTATCATGGGCAAGAAGAACCTCTTCATCATGGCTCTCGTGGCCACGGGCCTGATTAACGCCATGATTGCACTATGCGGACCTAAGGATGTGGCGGCTATATTCGGCATAGGCATAGCCAGCGAGGTGTTCGCCGCCTTCCTGCCTACGCTATTCTTCGCTATGCTCGGCGACGCCGCCGACTACTCAGAGTATGTCAATGGCCGACGTGCCACAGGTCTGGTCTACGCCGCCGGCTCTTTCGCCACTAAGTTCGGTGGCGGCATAGCTGGCGCCATAATAGGCCTCATCCTCGGCTACTTCGGCTACGTCGGCACCGACCCCGCCACCTACGTCGATGCACAGCCTGGCATGGTGATGCTGATGAGCTGGGTGCCAACACTCATCGTCATTATAGGTGCCGTGGTCATGCTCCTCTACCCCCTCAACCAAGAGAAGCAAGACGCTATAACAGAGGAACTCGAAAACCGCAGAAAGAATGCGGCCACGAAATAAGAACCATCTAAAAACAATTTAAGAACAGCACGATATGAAGGAATTCGGTCACTTCGATGACGCCAACAGAGAGTACGTCATCACCGACCCCAAGACCCCTTGGCCTTGGATAAACTATCTCGGCAACGAGGACTTCTTCTCGCTCATAAGCAATACAGCGGGCGGATACTCATTCTTCAAGGACGCCAAGTTCAGAAGAATAACACGCTACCGCTACAACGGCGTGCCAATGGATAATGGCGGCAGGTATTTCTACATCAACGACAACGGCACAGTCTGGAGCCCCGGTTGGAAGCCCTGCAAGACTCCTCTCGACAGCTACGAGTGCCGCCATGGCATGGGCTACACGCGTATCACTGGCTCCAAGAACGGTATCGAGGCTTCTGCCCTATTCTTCGTGCCTCTGAAGACACTGGCCGAGGTGCAGAAACTGACGCTGACCAACAACTCCAAAGAGACAAAGCGCATCAAGCTCTTCTCCTTCGAGGAGTGGTGCCTATGGAATGCGGCTACCGACATGGAGAACTTCCAACGAAATTTCTCAACCGGCGAGGTGGAGATCGACGGCTCTGTCATCTACCATAAGACGGAGTACAAAGAACGCCGCAACCACTACGCCTTTTACAGCGTCAATACTCCCATACAGGGCTTCGACACCGACCGTGAGTCTTTCATCGGCCTTTACAACGAGTTCGCACTGCCGCAAAATGTCGAGGCTGGCAAGCCGTCAAACAGCGTGGCACACGGTTGGAGCCCTATCGCAAGCCACTATATCGAGGTGGAGCTCAAAGCCGGAGAAAGCAAGGATTTCATATTCCTCCTTGGCTACGTCGAGAATGAGCAGGACAAGAAATACGATCCTGCTGGCAGGCGCGAGGGTCTCCTGACAAGCCTCGGAGCTCTCGACCGCACCATCGTCAACAAGGAGAAGGCTAAAGCCATCATGGCCGCCTTCGACACCACCGCTAAGGTCGACAAGGCGTTCAGCGAGTTGCGTGTATACTGGGACGACCTCCTCGACCGCTTCTCCGTCAAGAGTGGCGACGAGAGGCTGGATAGGATGGTGAACATCTGGAACCAATACCAGTGCATGGTGACGTTCAACTTCTCTCGCTCTGCATCGTTCTTCGAGAGCGGCATCGGCCGTGGCATGGGCTTCAGAGACTCCAACCAGGATCTTGTAGGTTTCGTACATCAGATTCCCGCCCGTGCAAGGCAGAGGATTATCGATATCGCGTCAACACAGTTCCCCGACGGTGGCTGCTACCACCAATATCAGCCACTCACGAAGCGTGGCAACAACGATATCGGCGGCGGCTTCAACGACGACCCCATGTGGCTCATCTTCGGCACCGTGGCATACATCAAGGAGACAGGCGACTTCTCAATTCTCGACGAGCCTGTGCCTTTCGACAACGTCCCTGGCAGCGAGGTCAGCCTCTTCCAGCACCTTGTCGTCTCTTTCGACCATGTCGTCAAGAACCTTGGCCCTCACAAGTTGCCTCTCATCGGCCGTGCCGACTGGAACGACTGCCTCAACCTGAACTGCTTCTCTTGGGATCCTAACGAGAGTTTCCAAACCACAGAGAACAAGACTGAGGGCAGCAAAGCGGAGAGCCTGATGATCGCGGGTCTCTTCGTAGTGTGCGGCCGCGACTATGTGGAACTGTGCGAGCAGCTCGGCAAGAAGGACGAGGCTGCGCGTGCACTCAAGGCCGTCGAGGAGATGGTCGCCGCAGTGAAGAAGGATGGTTGGGATGGCGAATGGTACTTGCGCGCCTACGACTACTTCGGCAACAAAATCGGCTCCAAAGAGAACGAGGAAGGCAAGATTTTCATCGAAAGCCAAGGCTGGTGCACAATGGCTGGCATAGGCAAAGAAGAAGGCATGGTGGAGAAGTCTCTCGACTCCGTGAAAAAGTATATGGACTGCGAGCATGGCATCGTGCTCAACTGGCCCGCTTTCACCACATATCATGTCGAGATGGGTGAAATCTCCTCCTATCCCGCAGGCTACAAGGAGAATGCCGGCATCTTCTGCCACAACAACCCATGGGTCATCATCGGCGAGACTGTCGTAGGCCGTGGCAATGACGCCTGGGAACACTACGCCAAGATTTGCCCAGCGTTCATCAAAGACCAAACCCTCCACAAGGTCGAGCCTTACGTCTACAGCCAAATGGTGGCAGGTAAGGATGCCGCTAAACCAGGCGAGGGTAAGAACTCATGGCTCACCGGCACAGCGGCGTGGAACTGGTACACCATCACCCAGTTCATCTTGGGCGTTAAGCCTACATACGATGGCATCATGATCGACCCCTGCATACCAAGCACAATGAAGAACTACACTGTAACACGTAGATTGCGTGGTGCCGAGTACGTCATCAATGTGCACAACGAGAATGGCTCACAGAAAGGCGTGAAGTCGATAACCGTCGATGGCGTGCCCGTGAGTGGCAATGTGATTAAGCATAGCGCCGGCAAACACGTTGTTGAGGTCGTGATGTAATTTCAGGCTGTTCATTGATTAAATAGGCCAGCCGACCTTCCTCGTATAGGGTAAGGTCGGCTGGCTGTTTTTGTGCCAGGTATGCCACGATGACATGAAAATAGTGCGCCCGCCATGCCCCATGCACGGCGGGCGCACTATATGTAAGTATGGCTATTTGAGAGCCTTGTAGTCGGATGCGTTTTTGACGCCGATAATCTTCTCCACCGGGATGTCTCGTGTGAAGAGATGCCGCAGGTCAGCAGGGGTGATAGAGAAGGTGGGCTTGAAGTCATCAGACGCCGCATACGTCTCAATAGCGTAGGCGTAGTACTGACCCTCAATGCTGTTGGCTATTTGCGCCAGATCGGTCATGCAGACAAGGACTTTACCCTTACCAAGTGCCACACCAAAGAGTGCGGCAAGTTTGTGGTTGCGGTTGACGTTGTCAATAGGCATGACGATAGGTGTCAATGCCTGGGGCGTACCGTCAATAATGAGAGGACGTGTCGCCATGGCTATCGTCCACCACTGGAAATCCGAACTAAGCTCGGTGGGAAAGTTGTTGAACAGGGGACATTTGTTGTCGATGAGGTACCCAAGTGTGCCAGGGGATACAGGTTTGCCGTTGTTCTCAGATATGGTCTTGAACATGGCATAGTTCCAATAGTCGGTGATGAACATGGGTGCTAACGACTGACGTTCTACGGCCTTGTGGTCAGGGGTCAGGATACACGTGGCTCCAGCCTCGACTTTGCGGACTATGGCATCAGTCAGGCGAGTGGCGCGTATAATGTTAGTGGGCTGTTTCTTCGGAAGTGGAGGATATGCCCAAATGTTGTATGAGTTAGTGTTGCCGCCAATAGTGAGCGTGAGTTTCAACTGTGCCGGTTTGGCTAACTTGTTAAGGTCGGCCACTATCTTACCCACATTGCGGACATTGCCCTGCGCGGCAGATGCTTTAAGATAGCCGCGGGCTATGGTCTTATTGGCGTTACGTATCGACCATCGGAGGGTGTCGCCCATGATGTCGGTCTGTCCATAGTTGGCAATGGCAACATCAGCAGTGAATTTCTCGGTGGTAGAGAAGGTCAGTTTGTCCATCATGGCAAGTGGTACTACGGACGAGCAGAAACCACGCCACTCTACGGGTGTTATCAGCCCTTTAGACTCCATAAATGGGTCAAGTACACCTACCAGAGCTCCTCCTTGTCCCGGATAGTCTTGCAAGTCGAGCAGTTGAAACCCACCGAAGTCGGGTGTGCGCAAGTTCATCTCTATGTCAGCCTTGTACAGCTTCATGGCGAAGGCTCCCGAGGCACGATGGAATGGCGTGGCGAGTGAATCAAGATGGTTGGGACGCAGTGCCGCACGAAAGTTAATCAGGTTGAGAGGTTTAAGCACACCCTCATATTTGTCTATCTCGGCATAGTCGGGGTATATCTGATATTGACATGTCTCATGTCCTATGATAGGAACTGACGAGCGACTATTGGCCGATGCAAAGGTCATGCGGGTATTTGGCTTGGTGGCATTGAGTAGTCCAAAACCGTCCGCATCGGCAAGTGAGAACGATGCTCGGGTGTGCGACTCAAGTGCCGTAGGTGCCCATCCCATGCGGCAGGTGACATGAAAATCCTCACCATCGACAATTTGCCAACCAAGATAGTTGTTGGAGCCAAAAGCGTAGAGATGACGTGGGTCGGCTTTGCGCAAAGTCTTGACCATCTGGCGCATCACGAGCGAGTCACCAGTCAACTCATTGCCGAGTGCCATCATGACGAACGAGGGATGGTTGCCATACTCCCGGACTATGCGCAGACCTTCGTCTGTGAGATAGTTGTTGAGTCTCTTGTTCGATGCCGTGAGCGCACCCCAATATGGAAGCTCTGGCTGAAGGTATATGCCCACCTCATCTGCCGCGTCAAAGGCTGCGGCAGGTGGCGTCCACGAATGGAATCGGTAATGGTTGATGCCATACTCCTTGGCCACTTTGAACACCTTGAGCCACGACTCCTTGTCCATCGGTGGATAACCCGTCAGCGGGAATACGCAGGCATCGTGCTTGCCACGCAGGAAAGTGGGCTGCCCATTGACTATGAATTGACGCCCATCGGTCTCGAACAAGCGGAATCCAAAACGCTCTTGCTTCTTGTCCACTCCATCAGGACTGTCAAGGGTCATGTCAACCACATAGAGGGGTTGCTGAAACTCGCTCCACAACTCAATCTCATCCATAGGGATAGTGATAGAGGTCTTGGTCTTGCCTGGTATGAGCTTCAACTGTGATGTTGTGGCAGTTTGCGCTATGGCCTCAGCGGTGCTGATAGGGTAGTGTAGGCATTTGGCATCGAGTGTCACCTTGGTAGTAGTGTCAGTGCGTGATGATGCAATTTCAACGTTGATTGTCACCGAGCCGCGTCCCACACGCACATTGTCATCGTTGACGTATATGGTGTCGATAGTGGTTGACACCATAAGGTGACTGATGTAAGTCTTAGAGGTGGAGCGTAGCGCAATCTCCCCTATGGCACCATTCCAATTCGTCTGAGTGGCTTCTGCCAAGGCATGTGAGCCACATAGCGCCGCAAGGATGTCTCCGCCATTCTCTGTCGTGCGGTTGTCTATCTTTAGCTTAATGGTGTGACGTCCCGCACGAAACTTAGAGAGATTGTAGACATGGGGCGTGAGCAACTGCGTCTGATGCCCTACGCTGTCACCGTCAACCCACAGTGTGGTAGGTTTCGTGCGCTCGATGAACAGTTCGATGTGCTGTTTGTCCATCGTGGCAGGGATGATGAAGTCGGCAGAATAGGTGAGGTCACGGGTCAAGGAATGCGCCCGGCTAAGGCGAGAGTCCTCAGCAAGGTTGGATATGGTGTCGCCTATGGCCGCCTCATCAGTCGTGCCTGGCAATTGCACCGTGCCAAGCTCAGTCTGCCATTTGCCGTCAAGGCTCACCGTGTGGCGTGAATATCCGCCCGTGCACGCCGTCATGACAACGGCTAATGCGATCGCTAACAGGTTTCGTGTCCGCATGGGTGTATGTGTTTGAATGTTTGTTGCGCAAAGTTACAGCACCTTCTTCTTTCCCAAATATTTCTGCCTGAACTCTGTGGGAGTCAACCCTTGTTTCTTGCGAAAAGTGCGGTTGAAGTTGCTGATGTTGTTGAAGCCGTTCGAGAAGCATATCTCGCTGATGCTCATGTCGGAGTCCACCATCTGCCGTGCGGCGAATCCTATGCGTATCTCGTTCAAGAAGTCGATGAAACTCTTGCCTGTTCGCTGCTTGATAAGGCGCGTCACGGACACATTGCTCATATTTAATATGTTCGCAGCGTCGCCTAATGTTATTTTATCCTTATAGTGCTGCACTATGAAATCGTGTATGCGCTCTATACGGTTGTCGGTCGAGGCCGTAGTGTCACTCTGGAAAGAGTTGTTGGCAAGTACTCGCTGGTCAGGGCTCTCCGCCAAAAACCTTAGCAACTTTAGGAACTCTATATACGCCTCAAATCCTCGTGTGCGGCTCACCGCCGTCAGCATAGGCTCCGCCTGCCGTGCCGTCTCCGCACTGAATAGCAGACCACTCTCACTCTTTTTGAGCATCTCAGCCACACCCTTATATATGTCCTTCTCAAGCAACTCATGCGGAAACAGGTTAGCCACGAATTGCACCGTCACCTCCCGCTTATAGGTGTCATGGTCGCAGTCGCCAACCTTCCAAGCGTGATAGAGATTAGGCCCCACAAGGCATAGCTCCTGAGCCCCTATATGCTCCACACTGTCACCTACAAGCCGCTCCGCCCCCTCCGCGTTGTACAGATAGTTGAGCTCATACTCTGGATGGAAATGTATGGGGTACTTGAAGTCTTTCTTCTGACGGTCGAAGATTAATATGGCATCAGTCTTCTCGTTCAACGCCGTTATCTCTCGTGAGACTGTTGTTGCTTTCATAGGTTTTGATTCAAGTTTATGAGTGCAATTAGGGTGTCGCCCCGCCGTATCCAATATGTGAAATATGATACTATGCATATTCGCTCATATTGTTGTACAATTTTAACGCGAAACTTTGATTTGTGCAAGTCTCATGCAAAAATCGTCCACCTTTTTCAGGGATATTCTTTAAAGTCTGTTAATGATATGATTAGATTTTATTACAGCATGATAAAATAGTATTTGCCCGCTGTTCGCCCTAAACATAAATTTGCAATCGATATGGTACGATGACATACAGTCGTCGTCAACGTTTATCAAGAACTATTTATTATGAAAAGCAATTCTCGAATCATTCTTCTTGTGTTGTGCTTCATGCTGTCGGCTCTGACGGCATGGGCGCAGTCGGGGAAGGTTACGGGCGTCGTAACGGACGACACCAACCAACCCTTGCCAGGAGTTGCTGTCGTTGTGCCCGGCACAACGAATGGCACCGTAACCGACTTTGATGGTAAATATTCCATCAATGCCAATGGTGCCACCAAGCTCTCCTTCTCCTTCATCGGCTTCGCTACCGTCGAGGAGGCAATCAACGGACGCTCTTTGATCAACGTCCAGCTCAAAAGCGACAGCCACGAACTGGATGATGTCGTAGTCGTAGGCTACGGCACCATGAAGAAGAGCGACATCTCCGGTTCCTCTGTCTCCGTCGGCGAGGATGCCCTCAAAGGCTCGGTCATCACCAACCTTGACCAGTCTCTCCAAGGCCGTGCCGCCGGTGTCACCTCTGTCACCACATCTGGCGCCCCAGGCTCAAGCTCCTCTATCCGCGTCCGTGGTCAGGCCACTATCAACGCCAACGCTGAGCCTCTCTACGTAATCGATGGCGTCATCGTCCAGAGCCAAGGCTCATCTGGCGCAGACTATGGTCTCGGCGATGCACTCGGCAACGGTTCTACATCCACCATCTCCCCGCTCTCCACCATCAACCCTTCCGACATCGTCTCCATGGAAATCCTCAAGGATGCCTCCGCTACCGCCATCTACGGTGCCCAGGGCGCCAACGGTGTCGTGCTTATCACTACCAAACGTGGTAAGAGTGGCGACGCAACCTTCACCTACGAAGGCCTCGCTGCTTGGAATCGTCAGACAAAGCGTCTCGACATGATGGACCTCCGCGAGTTCGCTTCCTACTATAAGGAGCTCGCCGAGTCTGGTTCCGCTGGCATCAGCTCTACACCCGAGGACTACACCTACCCTGAGCTCCTCGGCAAGGGTACCAACTGGCAGGATGCCATATTCCGCACCGCCTTCCAGCATCAGCATCAGATCTCCGCACAGGGCGGCTCCGAGAAGGTACAGTATTACGTATCTGGCGGCTTCATGAACCAAGATGGTACCATCATCGGCTCAAGCTTCCGCCGTGTCTCTCTACGCTCTAACCTCGATGCCAACCTCAAGAGCTGGCTCAAACTCGGCCTCTCTGCCATGTACAGCCAGACACACGAGCGTTTCACCCTCGCCGACTCGCAAGAAGGCGTCATCACATACGCATTGACCACTACCCCCGACCTCCCTATCTATAACATCGACGGCTCATACTCTAGCGTCTCGAAAGAGGGCTACACCAACCCTAACCCTGTAGCTATGGCCCTCTACAACGACATACTCCTCGACCGTAAGAAGCTCAACGGCAACATCTTCCTCGAGATTAAGCCTGGCGGCCCACTCAAAGAGCGTCTCACATGGCACACCGAACTCGGCTACGACCTCGGCTGGAGCGATGCAGAACGCTACGAGCCTACCGTATCTATGGGTACTTACACACGTGCCTCCAACAGCTCCTCTAAGCAGAAGAACTCCAACACCTTCTGGCAGACCAAGAACTACCTCACCTGGGCCGACACGGCTGGCGAGAACCATCGCTACTCCGTCATGGTTGGTCACGAGGCTTGGGAAAGCAAATACGACTACGTGCAGGTCTCCAACACCGACCTCCCTTCCGACGAGGTTCATAACCCATACCTCGGCACGGGTACGCCCAGCATCAGAAACGGCTTCGGCTCCAGCTCCATGGTCTCCATGTTCGGCCGTCTCACATATTCCTACGCCGACCGCTACAACCTCACCTACACCTACCGTCGCGATGCCTCCTCCAACTTCGGTAAGGACAACCGTTGGGCAGGCTTCCATGCCGCTGCCGTATCTTGGCGATTCACCCAAGAGGAGTTCTTCAAGAACCTCGGCATCCAGGACATCTTCTCTAACGGCAAAATCCGTGTAGGCTGGGGTCAGACTGGTAACTCCAACATCGGTGGCTACAAGTGGGGCTCTTCAGTCTCCGTCATGGAGTCTGGCCTCGGCAAGGGCTACCGCGTCAGCAACATCCCCAACACCGCCATCAAGTGGGAAACCCAGGAACAATGGAACTTCGGTCTCGACCTCGGCTTCTTCAACGACCGTCTCAACATCACTGCCGACCTCTACAAGAAGACCTCTGAGGATATGCTCATGAGCCTCCAGCTGCCTTCCTACCTCGGCACACGTGGCAACGCTTCTTCTGCACTCGCTGCTCCTTGGGGCAACTATGGCACCATCGAGAACAAGGGTCTTGAGCTCACAGTAAGCGGCACTCCCTACGACAATGGTCGTCTCAACTGGCATTCCGAGTTCCAAATCTCTTGGAACAAGAATAAGCTCGTCGCGCTCGACGGCCAGGCTTCCTCCGCAATCGAGGGCTACGGCCAGTGGTCCGATGTCGTCTCTCGCACCCAGATCGGTGAGAGCCTCTACAACTTCTACGGCTACAAGACCGATGGCGTCTACAAGGATCTTGCCGACATCCAAAACTCTCCCAAAGAGGCCAGCCATCAACCAAGTGATGGTAAATCGTACGACCCCTACACCACTGTGTGGATTGGCGATGTCAAGTTCAAAGATGTCAATGGCGATGGCGTGATCGACGAGAAGGATCGCACTAACCTCGGCTCACCTATGCCTAAGTTCACCTTCGGTTGGACTAACACCTTTACCTATAAAGACTTCGACCTCTCCATATTCCTCAATGGCTGCTACGGCAATAAGGTCTACAACTACCTCGCTTCTCAGATCTCTAACATGAAGTCTGCTTGGGCAAACCAGCTCGGCGTAGTCAACGACCGCGCTCACCTCGTGGCCATCGACCCCGACAAGACTTACGACGGAACCAACAATATCTGGCATTGGTATCAAGATCCGACAAACGTCAAGGTCGAGAATGCCGACACCGATGTGCCTCGTGCCACAACTGCCGATCCTAACGACAACGACCGTGTGTCCGACCGCTACATCGAGGATGGCTCCTACCTCCGCATCAAGAACATAACCCTCGGTTATACCTTCAAGAAGGAGCTCATGAACAAGTGCCACCTCAAGAACGTACGCGTCTACGTCAACCTCCAGAACATCGCAACCTTCACACACTACACAGGTTACGATCCTGAAATCGGCGCCTCCACTCAGAGCGCCAATGTCTACGGTCTCGACAATGGCCGCTACCCATCGCCTACTGTCTACTCCGTCGGTCTGAATGTAACGTTCTAATCCACTCTCTACACCATGAAATACGGTAATTTTAAATATACTAAAGCCATCGCCCTGATGGCCGTGGCGAGCCTCTCGCTCTCGGCTTGTGATGACTTCCTCGACCGCCCTAATGAGGATGGCTACAACGTAGATAACTTCTACCTCAACGACGAGCAACTCAAGCAGGCTGTCAACCCAATCTACAACTCGCCTTGGTACGACTTCCAGCGCGGCTTCTTCAAGGTCGGTGAGGTCATGGCAGGTAACTACTATTGGGGCTCTTCCCCTTACCTCACAATGACCGTCAACGGCACCGATGACGACCTCGTCAACATGTCCGCCTCTCTTTGGTCTGTCAACGCCTACTGCAACACCCAGATCAAGAACATCGACGAGAAGGCAGGTAGCGCATGCACCGAGGCTGGCAAACTCACCGCCAAAGGTGAGTGCCTTACCCTCAAAGCCCTCGCCTACTTCTATCTCGTCCGCAGTTTCGGCGGTGTGCCTATCATCCACGACAACTCGTCTATGATTGCCGATGGCAACTACAACGATGTCTACCGTGCTAAGCCCGAGAATGTCTACGACTACATCGTCAAGACCCTCGAGAAGGCTATCGAGTGGCTCCCTGCTACCAACGATGAGGGCCGTATCGACCGCTACTGCGCCGAAGGCCTCCTCGCCAAGGTATACCTCACCAAGGCTGGTATTAGCGGCACTCTCAACAAGGAAGACCTCCAAAAGGCCGTCGAGTATGCCAAGGATGTCAAAGACAACTCCGGTCGTGAACTCATGGCCAACTATGCCGACATCTTCCGCCTCGCCAACAACACCTGCCCCGAGAGCCTCATAGCATGGCGTTGGACTGCCGACGGCAACAACTGGACTCGCCAGAATACTCTTCAGTCCGACCTCGCTCCATCTGGATTCGATGAGACTGGTTCTACATGGGGTGGCTGGACTGGCCCATCTGTCGACCTTATCAAGGCCTTCGAGGAAGACCCACTCAACCAGAACCGCAACAACGTTGATGCACGTCGTAAGGCTACCCTAATGATGGCTGGCGACTTCTACGAGTATTTCTGGACCGACCACACCAGCACTTTCAAAGACAACCTCGGCTTCGAGATCTGCGACTTCTATTTCAATGAGGATGCAGACATCATAGCTTCTCGCGATAACCTCACTGGTGGCGGCACATTCCAAAGCCCCACGGGCGCGCAAGAGGTTAAGCACCTCGTCGGCGACAACGCTGACCATATCGCTGGCGTAGGCTACGGTATGCAGAAAATGTGTACATCTCTCGCCACGCACATCCTCCGTCTTGCCGATGTATACCTCGTCCTTGCCGAGGCTCAGGCTCTCATCGATGGCGGCACCACCACCAACGCCGATGCCCTCTCAGCCTTCAATGCTGTCCACAACCGCTCTTGCACATGGAAAGAGGAAACCTCTATCACCTGGGAGCAAATCTGGAAAGAGCGCCGTCTCGAGCTCGCTTGCGAAGGCGACCGCTGGTACGACTTCGTACGCCTCTCCTACTACAATTCAGCTCGTGCGGAGCAAGAGCTACTTGCACAAGAGCGTGGCACATACTCCGGCCTCTCCGATGCCTACAAGACATGGTTCACCAGCGGCTACTCCACATGGGATGTCAGCAGCTGCACCCTCTCTTCCAGCAAACTCAATTCGGTTACTACCTTCACCCTCCCATTCCCCGACACGGATAAGGCTATGAACCCGCACCTCCTCGAGGATCCCATTGATGTCGACATCGACCAGTACAACTATTAAAAACTGACTAAGCGATGAAACTTAATCTCAAGCATATCGTCCGCTCCGCCAGCCTCATGACCCTTGCCGCTCTCTCCCTCGTAGCATGCGAGGACGAGCCAGACAAGTACGAGGTGGCAGACGGCAACCCGGAGGTCATCTACATCTGCATGCCCACCAACAAGGACTCTCTCATAACCTCGGCCTTCACTAACAACCGAGTTGTCCTCATCGGCAACAACCTCCGCTCTATAACCAAGCTGTTCTTCAACGATCAGGAAGCCGTGCTCAACAGCTCCCTCATCACAGACCACGCTCTCTTCACTACTGTCCCACGTGCCTTGCCCAACAACCCAACGGACAAGATCTACATGATTAATAACAGTGGCGACACCACAACCTTCGACTTCACTGTCAACATCGCCGCTCCGCTCCTCTCCACCATGGACTGCGAGTACGTAGCGCCAGGTGAGGTCGCCACAATCAACGGTGACTACTTCCTCTCCTACGAGACCGACCCTCTCGTCATAACCATGCCCGACGGCACAAAGGTTACCGACTTCACGAGCCTCTCGCAGACTGCCGTATCTTTCGTCATTCCCGATGGTTGCACCGAGTCCGGAGCTGTCACCATCACATCTAAGTACGGCACCACCAAGTCCACCAAGTTCTTCTTCAACGACAACCGTGGCATGATGGCCGACTTCAACGCTGGTGGCGGCGTAAGCTCCAACGGCAAGGCTCCCCAAGGTTGGAACATCTCCGCTACCTACTCTTCCGAAGGTGGACTCACAGGCTGTGGCGACTATTGCCAACTTGGCGACGGCTCCACCACCACCGACGGCGGTTGGATAGAGAACTTTAAACTCCCCTTCTGGGCAGGTAACTGGGGCGGCGATCCCTACGCTATCGCACCAGGCGAGGCAGGCACGCCTTTCTGCAACCTCATCGACTTCTCCGACTTCGCCAATATGGCCGTCAAGTTCGAGCTCTACATCCCCAAGAGCAACCCATGGTCGGCAGGTGCTTTGCAGCTCGTGTTCACCAACGCAAGCCAGGCAGTATGCGAGGCTAAGCTCGGCACAGCCAACGAGAACTGGCAGAACAACGCCTACATCGGTGTCGACTACGGTCTATGCCGCGGTCTCTACCGCCCATGGGAGACAACAGGCAGCTTCGACACTGGCGACAAGTGGATAACAGTCACCGTGCCCATCTCCGAGTTCGTCTACAACTACGACGGCACTAAGGGCTCCGTAGCTCTATCCTCTGCTGAAGACTTCGCCACATTCGTTCTCTGGCCTATCGCCGGTGGTGTCGACGGCACCGAGTGCGCTCCTATCTTCCGTATCGACAACATCCGTGCTGTCCCCTACAAATAGACATTGAGATATGTCGGGAGACTCCTCCCCTCTCCCGACACACTCTCTCAAAATCAATGTCCATAAAGCATTTTTCAAACCATGAAGCTTTATAAGAAAAATATAGCAATACTGATGGCCGGCCTCCTGGCCCTGTCCAGTGGCGCTCTCGTCTCCTCTTGTGACGACGATGACGACTACGACACCAATCAGTTCAGCGGCGGCGTAAGCCTCACCGCGGCATCGCTCCAAGTAACTCGCGGTGCATACATGACCTTCAAAGGCTCCAACCTCAACCAGATAACCAGCGTGGAGTTCCCAGGCGGCGTATCCTCAACACCCGAGGTGGTCGACCAATACACCATCCGCGCCCTCGTACCCGAAGAGGCTGAAGTCGGTACAGTGAAACTCATCTACAACGGCGGAGAGCTCGAGACTAAGCAGATAGCCTTCACCGAACCTATCGAGTTCACCGGTTTCAAGGCCGAGGCCGACCCGATCCTCGCAGGTCAGTCTGTCAAGATTACCGGCACCTACCTCAACTACATCAACTTCGTCCAGTTTGCCACGGGCGACAATGTAGAGGTCAACAATACCAACCGCACAGAGTTCTCAGTTAAGGTGCCTATCGACGCCTCCACTGGCAAGCTCTCTATCGGTTACTACAGCATCGACGGCACTGACACCACCGAGGTTCTCCTCGAGAGCGAAGAAATCCTCAACGTTGTCGAGCCCACCAGCGTGAAGATCACCAACACCACAATCAAGGCTGGTGAGTCTCTCAACATCACTGGTGTCAACCTCCAACTCGTCAAGAGCATCAACATCCCCGGACAAGATGCCGTAGCCGTACCTCAGGCTTCCGACCCCTTCGCTGCCAAGACCGCAATCTCAGCTAAGGTAGCCGACACCGCCACCGACGGCAACGTCACCCTGACCCTCTACTCCGGCCTCGAGATTACCGCTGGCTCCTACGCCACAGTACTCCCCACAGCCTCCATCAAGGACGCTAAGGCCTCCTACGCCGTAGGCGACACCGTCGTAATAACCGGCGACAACCTCGACCTCGTCAAGACCGTCGCCTTCACCAACGACGCCAGCGCCTCCTACGACGCCAACCTCGTAGGCTCCGACCTCAAAGTCGTCGTAACCACCGAGGCTAAGAGTGGCGACATCACCCTCACCCTCGCTAATGGCGCTACCGTCGCCGTATCGGGCTTCGAGACAACAAAACCCGCCTTCACTTTCCCCGCATCTGCTACTCCTCTCGACGTCATCACTGTCGAGTCTACCCTCGCCGAGCGTGTAACTACTATCAAGTTCGGCAGCCTCGAGGCTACCGTAACTGCTAAGGATGGCGCATTCTCTGCAACAGTGCCTCTCGACGCTGAAAGCGGCAAGGTGACCTATGTCATGGACAATGGCGAGGAATGTGTAGCCGCTGAGTCCTTCACCGTGAACAGCTTCAACTTCTGTGCTGTCTACAACTTCGCTGCCGAAGAGACAACTCTTGGACAGTTGCTCGAGTGCGATGTCAAGAATGGTGCAAGCCTCACAAACGTCCTTATCGGCGGCTCGCCCACCCAATACCTGCTCGTCGGCGCTAAGCTCTATGTCAACGTTGGCACAGAGACTGGCGATGTCAAGATGACCCTTGTCTCTGGCGAAACCAATGTCGATTACACAGTGAAGGTAGTAGGTGCTGGCATCGTTGAGACCGTCCTCTGGATTGGTGCTATGAACCTTGAAGGCTGGAGCGCTAACTTCGAGACCATGGTTGACTTCTCTGGTGTCCCTGCCGACGCTAAGATCCGTGTCAACTTCACAGTGAGCAACACCTATCCTCAAATAAAGATATTCGACGGTCACTGGGGCAATATCTACGACGGAACAACAGCTGAGCTTGTCGCAGACCACATCGCAAATAGCTATATTGACCTCAACCCCGCTCTCCTTCCATACTCCGACTGGGGCTACTCAATAATCCTCCAGGGCGACGGCGCGGTAGTCTCCTCAATCTCTTGGGTTAAGGACTACTCCGCACCCAAAGCCATCTGGACCGGCGAGTTCAGCAACGCAGGCTGGGGCGGTAACCAAGACCTCGCATGGGGCGGCTTCGATTGGAGCACAGTCTCCGCAGGGCAGACACTCTATTTCTCCGTCAAGAAGAACACCACTGGTGCATGGGGATGCCTCTCCCTCCGCCACGGTAATGGTTGGGGTGCCCTCGTCGATGCCCCAGGTCAATACGACGTCGCCGACGAGGTCGACGAAACCACCATCGAGTTCGTCCTCACGCAGGCTGCTATCGACGACCTCATCAACAACGGTGGTCTCGTAATGACTGGCGATAACCTCACCATCACTAAAGTCGCCATCAAATAGCCTCCATAATCTGAACCTCTAATAACCTAAGGGCTGGAGCCGCACCTCGCGACCCCAGCCCTTTACATTTCATACCCCTCATAACATTTCATACCCCTAAGTTATCATTCTATACCCCTCCACTTAACATTCCCTCCCCTCACCCTCCCCTCATGCCCCCAACATCCTCCCCAAATGCTCCAACATACTGACAACATAGTGACGATATACTGAAACAAACACCCCAACATACTGAAACAATACTGACCCCAATCTCACCTCAATACCCCCTCCACCCTCCCCGCCTCATCCCTCCAAACCCGACAAGTCCAACTTATACTCCACGTCACCCAACTCACCCCTCTCCAAAAACATCACCATATATATAGGCATATACGTCACCTCGCCCTTCACCTGCACATTCTCATTGCAAAACACTATCCCGCTCTCAATATTCAGCTCCACCGACGTCATGACGTTCCACAACGCGTTATGCCGCTCATAATCCTTCCCCGACTTCACCTCTATCGGCAACACCTTTCCACCGCGCTCCACCACAAAGTCCAGCTCGCCCAGCTTCTTGCTGTTATAATAATACAACTCAAACCCATGAGCCCTCAGCTCCTGTGCCACCACATTCTCATACATCGACCCGAAATTTATCGCCCTGCTACCCTCCAATATCTCCAACTGTATCCCCTCCGTCAGCTGGCACGTCAGCAACCCAACGTCGCTCTGAAACAATTTGAACAAGTTCCGCGTCTTCGCCAATATCAACGGCACCTTCAGCTCCTCCACATTATACGTCGGCAACGCCACGCCCGCATCCTTCAACCACAAGAAACTATTCTCATAAAGCGAGAACCGTGCCTTCTCGTTCAGCGACTTCAATATGAACCTCTTGTTCCTGTTGTTCAATTCGGGCGCAATCAAATCGAATATCTCCCCAATATACAGCCTCTCCTTCGCGTCGCCCCTATATTTCATAATGTCTCGCCTATACGCCCCCAATATGCTCCTCTGCACCTCCACAACTCTCCGCAAATTATTACTGTCCAAATACGTCTGCACCACCTCAGGCATCCCCCCCACCACCAGATACAGCCTGAACGCCTTCATCAACTGCTCATGAACGAACTTGTCCACCTCCTCCCGCGTCTCCCACTTCCCCCTCACCTTCTCCAATACACTCCCCGGCAACCCTATCGCACCAAGAAACTCCTCCAAATCAAGCGGATACATCTCCTTCACCTCCATATATCCCACTGGCTCCGATCGCAAACTGTTCAACTCCACGCCAAGCAACGACCCGCTCAACGCGTACCTGTAACTGCCCTCCTCCACCAACGCCTTAATCTGCGTCACCGCCTCAGGGCACGCCTGCACCTCGTCCAAGAATATCAACGTCTTGCCCTTCTCCAACCCAGTCTTAACATACGCCGACAGCCTGAATAATATCTCCTCCGCACCCCTCGCTCCCTCGAATATCCCCGCCGCCTCGGGCGACGACACGAAGTTTATCTCCACAAAGTTCTCAAACATACGCCGCCCCATCTGCCTTATCGAGTACGTCTTCCCCGTCTGCCTCGCACCAGTCACCAGCAACGCTTTTCTCCCCTTCTTATAGAAATCTTCCAAATACCTGTCTATCTTCCTTGCTATCATCTCTTTATATCTTTATGTTTACACTTTTCCAATACAAATATCCCCATTCTACTACACTTTTCCAACACAAAATCGCCCCATTTGTCACACTTTTCCAACCAATTCCACCCCCAATACCTACACTTTTCCAACCAAACCCCCATCTCCCGCCCTCCACATATTTATCTCACCACATCTAATAAATTATTTCGCCATACCTAATAAATCTATTCACCATATCTAATAAATTTCCCCCCGACACTCCAACCGCTTATACCCCAATATCTTATACTATACATAATTTCTCCACTTCCTCCTCTCCAACCCCGCCCAACTCCTCTGATTCACGAACTCTACCTCTCTGTACATTCTCATCAATCACTAATGACTTTTTAACATTATGCCCTCCCTCTCAACTCTTTTCACTACCTTAGCACCACTTAAACGCAAAATCCTACAACCATGAAGCTCATAAATAGTCTCATAGCACTTCTCGCCCCACTCGCGCTCCTCGCCTGTGGCGACGACTCAAGCGACAACAACGGCGACTCCAGCTCCTCAGGCAACTCCTCCACGGTCACACTCACCTCCTCCTCCCCGGCGAACGGCGAGACCGACGTCCCCATCTCCACCACCTCAATCCAGCTCACCTATTCCGCCGAGGTCAACTTCGTATCAGGCCAGAACGCCGACTTCAACGGCACACAATGCTCCATGACCGCCTTCTCCAAAAAGGCCAACGTCATGACATTCTCCATCCCCTCAACCCTCAAGATGGGCGAGCAATACACCCTCTCCATTCCCGCCGGCTTCTTCATCTCCACCAACGGCAGCACCCCCGTACCCGCACACTCCGTCACCTTCACCACCAAGGCGCAGACCACCATCCCCGTCGAAGGCCTCGCACAATCCCTCGTCACCTCCGACCCTCTCCCACAAGCCAAAGCCATCTACGACTACCTCCTCTCCGTCTACGGACAGAAAACACTCTCCGCCTCCATGGCCAACGTCTCCTGGAACCTCAACGAAGCCAACCTCGTGTTCCAAGCCACCGGCAAATACCCCGCCATCGCCACCATGGACTACATCCACCTCTACACCAACCGCTCCGACTGGACTAACAAACACTGGGTCGTCAACTACCACCTCACCGACGAAATTCGCCAATGGGTAGCCGACGGTGGCATCCTCGCCGCCTCATGGCACTGGATGGTACCAGCCTACCAAGGCGCCGACCCCACAGCCGACGGCTCTATGACCACAAGCCCCGACGACACTTCCTTCAAGCCCTCCAATATGTTCATCGACGGCACATGGGAGAAGTCCGTTCACGACGAGGATCTCGCCCTCATGGCCGACCGTCTCCTCGAACTCCAAAACGAGGGCATAGCCCTAATATGGCGCCCCTTCCACGAGGCCTCAGGCAATGTCAACTCAGGCGGCTCAGCCTGGTTCTGGTGGGGTCGCGAAGGCGCAGAGGTCTATAAGCAGGTATGGATCGATATGTTCAACTACTTCAAAGATAAAGGCATACGCAACCTCATCTGGGTATGGACCACTCAGACAGGCTACGGATGGGACGCCACAAAGGGTATCCTCGCCGACACCGACTGGTATCCCGGCGATGAGTACGTCGACATCATAGGCCGCGACGAATACAACACCTCCCTCGATGCCTCCGTCGCCGAATACAAAGCCATCGCCGAGAACTTCCCCAACAAGATGGTCACCCTCAGCGAATGCGGCAACGTCGCCAAACTCTCACAACAGTTCACACAGGGCGCCACATGGAGCTACTGCATGCCATGGTACAAATACGACGCCACAACCCTCGACGGCCACGACCATGCCAACACCGAATGGTGGAACGACGCCATGTCATGCGAATATGTCGTCTCCCGCGACCAACTCCCCAAGTTCGAATAATACTATTTAAGATAAAATAATACCAAGCACACTCACGCGGCGCGTCTCCACTCCGAGATGCGCCGCTTCCATTTCCCCAAAACACCCCAGCCCGTCCCCTCTGTTCGGAGAAAATCATACCATCACCATCCTCCCGTTCGTTTCACCCGTTCGCCCACCCATAACCCTATAAACCACCATATTGGCAGTTCGCCCACTTTCACCTTTATTTTCACATCCCTCACCTTTCATTCCATTGGTTAAACAATTTTGTCCATTTCGTACGCTCTTGTGATAAGATAGTATTTGCCCACTTTCACCATCCGCGCTAAACTTGTAATTGAAATAAAGAGGACCGACAAACCCCTCACGTTTCACCCCATAACCAACAACTAAGTAACATATCGACAAGCATGAGCAACAATCTCTTCGACGAGCGCAAAGCTAAGGTGACTGCCGACTTCGAGGCTCTCATCTCGCGCCCCAACGAGCAGCTCTTCAGCACCAACGGCATCTACAACAAATACAAATACCCCGTCGTAACGCGCGAGCACGTACCCCTCGAGTGGCGCTACGACTTCAACCCTACCGACAACCCCTACTTCATGGAGCGCATCAGCTTCAACGCCACTCTCAACGCTGGCGCAATGAAGCTTGGCGACAAATACCTCCTCGTAGTGCGCACCGAGGGCGTAGACCGCAAATCATTCTTCGCCGTGGCCGAAAGCCCCAACGGCATAGACAACTTCCGCTTCTGGCCACGCCCCATAACCATGCCACAAGTGCCAGCCAACCCCGACACCAACGTCTACGACATGCGCCTCACACAGCACGACGACGGCTACATCTACGGCGTGTTCTGCTCCGAACGTAAAGACCCCAATGCACCCGCAGGCGACACCAGCAGCGCAGTGGCAGCCGCAGGCATAGCACGCACCAAAGACCTCAAGTCCTGGGAACGCCTCCCCGACCTCATAAGCCACGCCGGACAGCAACGCAACGTCGTCCTCTTCCCACACTTCGTCAACGGCAAATACGCATTCTACACACGCCCACAAGACGGCTTCATCGACACCGGCTCAGGCGGCGGCATAGGCTGGGGTCTCTGCGACGATATCCGTCGTGCCGAGGTCAAGGACGAGTACATCATGGACGCCAAGACCTACCACACCATCTACGAGGTCAAAAACGGCATGGGCCCGCACCCCATCAAGACCAAAGCCGGATGGCTCAACCTCGCTCACGGCGTACGCAACACCGCCGCAGGTCTGCGCTACGTCCTCTACATGTTCCTGACCGACCTCGAGAAACCTTGGATTGTCACCCATAAACCCGCCGGACACTTCATCGCCCCCTACGGCTCCGAGCGTGTCGGCGACGTCTCCAATGTCGTATTCTCCAACGGCTGGATCGCCGACCCCGACGGCAAGGTCTTCATCTACTACGCGTCAAGCGACACCCGCATGCACGTGGCTACGTCAACAATCGACCAGCTCCTCGACTACTGCCTCAACTCGCCCCAGGACGAACTCTACTCCGCGGCGTCTGTGGCTCACATCAACGCGCTCGTCGACAAGAATAACGCCTTGAAGTGATTCTAAGGCAACTTGTTTAGTTTGTAGTTTTCTTAACGGATGTGGTCCTTTGGGCACCACGTCCGTTTTGCCAAATCTAATAGTCTAACTCTTTATACGTCCCAAATGAAGTCACTAAAATCCCTATCCCTGGCCCTCACAGCCCTCGCTGCTTCCCTATCCGCCACGGCCAATGTCGCCCTCCCCGCCATTCTCTCCGATGGCATGGTTCTCCAGCAAAACTCCAAAGTCAAACTCTGGGGATGGGCCAAACCCTACGAGATAGTCTCCATCAAGACTTCTTGGGACACCACCACCTACAAGGTCAACCCCACCAACCTCGCCACTTGGCAACTCGAAATCCCTACCCCCGCCGCCACCGACAAACCTCAGTCCATACAGTTCAACGGCTATAACTCCATTACCCTCAACGACATCCTCATCGGCGAGGTCATCCTCTGCGCCGGCCAGAGCAACATGGAGTTCTCCCCCTCATGGGGCATGATTGGCGGCGACTCCCTGCTCGCGCAAGCCACGCAACCCGACATCCGCATGTTCCGCGTCGACTACCGCACCTCCCCCACGCCCAACCACGACCTCACTGGCAAATGGCTTCACACCACTCCACAAAACGCCAACAACTTCTCCGCCATAGGCTACGTCCTCGCCTGCAAACTCCGCTCCACGCTCCACTGCCCCGTCGGCATAGTCGACGCCTCATGGGGTGGCACGCCCATCGAGACATGGATGCCCGCCGAGGTGTTCAACGACCCCGAGCTCAAAGCCATAAACGACCGCCTAAGCGAGGTCTCTTGGGGTCCCGTGCGCCCCGCACTCGCCTACAACGCCATGCTCTACCCCCTCGCCAACTTCAAGTTCCACGCCATGGCATGGTACCAAGGTGAGCAGAATTGCGAGAACGCCGACGCCTACTCCCAACTCCTCCAAATCTTCGTCGCACAATGCCGCCGTAACTTCTACGACGCTCAAAACCTCCCCTTCATATTCGCACAAATCGCCCCCTACAAATACGACTCCCCAGGCATGGCAGTGATAGTCCGCGACCAACAACGCCAAGCCGCCGCACTAATCCCCAACTCCGGCTTCGTGGTCATAGGCGAGCTGTGCGACCTCAAAGACATCCACCCCAAACGCAAAGTCGAGGCCGGCAACCGCTTCGCCAACGCCATCCTCACCGAGGCCTACGGCAAGCAAGGCTTCGACTACAAAGCACCCCTATTCCGCAGTGCCACGCTCAACAAGAAGGGCAACGCCATAATCGTCACCTTCGACAACGCCCAAGACCTCCATATCGCCGATAAGGCCAAGACCGCCGACTGGTTCGAGCTGGCTGGCGCCGACGGCGTGTTCCACAAGGCCACAGGCAAACTCCAGAAGGACGGCTCCGTGATAGTCTCTTCACGTGAGGTTAAGAAACCCCTCTCCGTGCGCTACGCATGGGCCGACGACGCCTTCCCCAACCTCGCTGGCAAGAATGGCATACAAGCCTCATGTTTCGGCCCGCAAGTCGCCAAATAGTCCCTTATTTCACTATATTTGTTACACTAAGCAATACTCATAACCGATGAAGAAGATATTAACCGCCGCACTCGCGGCTCTCGGCCTGACCGCCGCAATGGCGCAAAGCCCCGTAAACCCAAACGCCACGCAAGAGGCTAAAGACCTCCTCAAGTTCATCTACGCCCAAAGCGGCAACGGTGTCCTCACCGGTCAACACAGCTACCCCCTATTCTCCGACATCTACATGGAGCGCGTCGAGAACCTCACCAACGGCTCACACCCCGCTGTCTTCGGACAAGATTTCGGCTATAGCAAACCCAACTCCCTCGACGGCGTCAACTTCCGCCAACGTGTTGTCGACAACGCCATAAAGTGGCATGCCAAAGGTGCCATCATAACCCTCATGTGGCACGCCGTACCTCCCACCACCGACGCCAACTTCACCACATGGCAAGGCGAGAATGGCATACAAAGCAAGCTCACCGACGACCAGTGGAAAGAGCTCACCACCGACGGCACAGCCCTCAACAACCGCTGGAAAGCCCAAGTCGACGTCATAGCCTACTTCCTCCGCCAACTCCAAGATGCCAAAGTCCCCGTCATCTGGCGCCCCTATCACGAGATGAACGGCGACTGGTTCTGGTGGGGTGTGCGCCCAGGCAAAGACGGCTACCAGACGCTCTACCGCATGCTCTACGACCGTCTCACCAACTTCCACCACATCAACAACCTCCTCTGGGTGTTCAACGGCAACGAGATGGGATCCCCCAACGTCATGAGCTACGATGGCTTCTTCCCCGGTCATGACGTGGTCGACATCCTCGCCACCGACATCTACAACCACAACTACGACAAGCGCGACTACGACGCCCTCCTCAAACTCGCCAATGGCAAGCCTATCGCTTGGGGCGAGGTCGGCAAACTCCCAACTCCCGAGATCTGCCGTCAGCAACCCAAATGGTGCTGGTTCATGTGCTGGTGCGAGTTCCTCGAAGTCCAAAACGACTACCAGCAGCGTATGGACATCTACAACGCACCCGAGACACTCACTCTCGAGGAGATGCTCCAAAACAAGAAATAACTTTAGCCCCTATCGGCTTCATTAAGCATTCAAGACGATGAACATCAGAGAGATAAGGGAGCAGATGAGGGCAGAGTATGCCAACATCATGAGCTTCTGGATTAGCAAGATGGAAGACCATGAGTATGGTGGCTTCTATGGTGGACGCGACAAAGAGGGCGACCTTGAGCCAAACGCCGAGAAGGGCGCCATACTCAACGGCCGCATACTATGGTCCTTCTCCACCGCCGCACGCATATTCGGCCGCCCGGAGTACAAAGAGGCCGCCAACCGTGCCTTCTGCTACCTCCGCGATTTCTTCTACGACAAGGATAACGGCGGTTTCTTCTGGTCGCTCGACTCCAAGGGCAACCCAGTCGACACCAAGAAGCAAGCCTACGCGCAAGGTTTCTGCATCTACGGCCTCTCTGAGTATTATCGCATGAGCCAAGACCCCGAGGCTCTCGACCTCGCCATGGAGACCTACCACCTCATCGAGAAGCACTTCCGCGACCCCAAATATGGCGGCTACACCGAAGCACTCTCCGCCGACTGGAAACCCATGGACGACGTGCGCCTCAGCGAGAAGGACGAGAACACCCCCAAGTCCATGAACTCACACCTCCACATCATCGAGCCCTACGCCAACCTCTACCGCGCTAAGGCCGACAATGAGCTGCGTGAGAGTATCATACACTGCCTCGACATCTTCACCGACAAGATTATCGACAAGAAGACTGGCCACTTCAACCTCTTCTTCGACATGGACTGGACCGTCATGAGCCATATCGACTCCTACGGTCACGACATCGAGGGCGCATGGTTGCTCTACGAGGCCGCCGAGGTCATAGGCGATATTCAGCGTATGGAGAAACTGAAGCCTATATGCAAACGCCTCACCGACGTGACCCTCGCCGAAGGATGGGATGGCGACTCTATATTCTACGAGAAGGTCAACGGCCACCTCGACACCGACAAGCATTGGTGGCCACAGGCCGAGGCTATGGTAGGCCTCACCGACACATGGCGTCTCACGGGCGACAACAGCTATCTCGAGAAGATGGCTCTCGTGTGGGGCTTCATACGCCAGCATATCATCGACACCAAGAAGGGCGAATGGCTATGGCGCACCAACCGCGAAGGCCAGGATGTCTACAAGGATGTCAAGGCGGGCTTCTGGAAATGCCCCTACCACAATAGCCGCGCCCTCATCGAGGTTCTGACCCGTATCGACCTGAAATAGCATCCCCATGAAGTCCCTTATCGCCTCCTTCTCCCTCGCTGCCGCCCTCATCACGGTGGCATGCACCTCCGAGCCGCACATAGTCTCCGGCTTCGATGACTCCATAACCTACATAGGGCGTGTGGACCGCTCCGACTCCCTTGGCCCACGTCAATGGGGCGCGGCGGCATACTTCACCTTCGGCTTCCACGGCTCCGGCTGTGAGGTCGATATACGCGATGAGCAGCTCTACGGCAACGGCTACAACTACTTCGAGGTTGTTGTCGATGGCGAGTCCGTGGCACGTGTCCGCACCCTTGGGCAACTCAACCGCCTCACTATCGGTCGGCCGCAGACTCCCGCCCCCACCGACACTGCCGTCAAGGTTATCGCCGTGGCCGACAGCCTGCCCGCTGGCATACACAACGTCCTCATTGCCCGCGACACAGAGTGCGGCATGGGCTATACCCAAGTGACCCGCGTTGCCGCCCCAGCCCTGCGCAAATGGCAACCCGACACAAACCTGAAGATGGAGTTCATAGGCAACTCTATCACCAGCGGCATGGATATGTACGACGGTGAGATTCCCTTCGGCCAAGGCACATGGTACGACCACCATCGCGCCTACTACGCCTACGGCCCCATAACCGCCCGCACCCTCAATGCCCAATGGTCTCTCGCCTCAGTGTCGGGCATAGGCCTGATGCACAGCTGCTGTGAGCATAAGTATGTCCTGCCGCAGACCTACGACAAGGTCAACCTCGTCGATAACCAGGTGGACTACGATTTCTCCTATCAGCCCGACATCATCGTCAGTGCCCTCGGGCAGAATGACGGTGTGCAAGACTCTGCCGCATTCGTAGGCGCGTATGTCGACTTCATTGCCCACCTCAACGAGAAGAACCCCAACGCCCAGGTTGTCCTCATCTCCAGCCCCATGGCCAACGACACCCTCCGCACCTTCTTCCGCTCCATGCTCCCCGCCATAGCCGACGAGGCTGCGCGCCGTGGCATAGCCGGCAAGAATGGCGAGATACCCTATCACATCTACGAGCGTAGCTTCAACAGCGGCGGCTCAAGCCACCCCAACATGGCCGAGCAAGCCGAGATAGCCAGCGAACTCGTCTCTTTCCTCAACGAGAAGGGCATCGCCCCAAAACCACAAGACAATAACCAATAATTCGCATATCATCATGAAACTGAACCGACTTCTCTTGGCCGCCTCCCTCTTGGCCACCACCACAGTCAACGCTCAGAAGTTCGAGGGACTCGCTATGACCCCAACAATGGGATGGAACAGCTGGAACACTTTTGCCTGCGACATCGACGAGAACCTCGTCAAGGAGACTGCCGACCTGTTCATTAAGCTCGGTCTTAAAGATGCCGGCTACGAGTATGTCGTGATGGACGACTGCTGGATGGAGATGGAGCGCGACCCGCAGACTATGCGACTCGTCCCCGACCGCAAGAAGTTCCCCAACGGCATCAAGCCCGTGGCCGACTATATCCACAGCAAAGGCCTCAAGTTTGGCATGTACAATTGCGCCGGCACTAAGACTTGCGCCGGGTATCCTGGCACACGCGGCTATGAGTTCCTCGACGCGCGCCAATATGCCGAGTGGGGTGTCGACTTCCTCAAATACGACTGGTGCTCGCACTCCACGCAAGATGGCCCTGCCAGCTACACCATCATGCGCGACGCCATATATGCCGCTGGTCGCCCTATGGTGTTAAACATCTGCGAGTGGGGCGATGAGAAGTCGTGGGAGTGGGGCGCAGAAATTGGCCACTCATGGCGTATCTCGGGCGACATTGCCCGCTGCTGGGACTGCCAGGAGAACTATGGCGGATGGGCTAAGCTCGGCCTGTGGCCTATAATCCGTGTGCGTGGCGATATACGCAAATACTCTGGCCCTGACCACTGGAACGACTTTGATATGCTCGAGGTGGGCAACGGTATGTCGGCTGCCGAAGACCGTACCCACTTTGTGATGTGGAGCATGCTCGCCTCGCCTCTCATCCTCGGCAACGACATCCGCAAGATGAGCAAGGAGACCCTCGAACTCGTCACCAACAAGGAGGTCATAGCCATCGACCAGGATAAACTCGGCGTGATGGGCTTCTGCTTCCTCAACGATAAGGGCTTCGAGGTATGGGTTAAGCCTCTCGATAACGACGAGTGGGCATTCGCCTTCGTCAATATGACCGAGCAGAAACGCACCCTCAACTACGACTGGAACAAGTATGTCAAGGACAGCCTTACCAACCGTGAGGTCAAGTGTGGCTCGCAGACATATAAGCTCCGCGACTGTCTTGGCAAGAAGGACGCTGGCGACACCACCAAGCCCCTTGTGCGCGAGGTCGAGTCGCACGACGTCTATGTGGTTCGCCTTACCCCTGTTAAGAAATAATCGCCATGGTCAAGCTACATGAGAAGATAGGCTACGGCTTCGGCGACATGGCGTCGTCCATGTTCTGGAAGCTCTTTGGTGCCTATCTCATGGTCTTCTACACCGACGTGTTCGGCATATCCGCCGCCATTGTCGGCACGATGTTCCTCGTCACACGCGTGTGGGATGCCTTTGTCGACCCTGTGGTGGGTGTCGTGGCCGACCGCACCGAGACTAAGTGGGGCAAGTTCCGCCCCTTCCTCCTATGGCTTGCCGTGCCTTTTGGCATCATTGGCATACTGACCTTCACTACGCCCGAGATGGGGCATACCGCCAAGGTGGTCTACGCTTTCGTGACGTATTCTCTGATGATGGTTGTCTATTCTGCCATCAATGTGCCATACGCCTCGCTGCTTGGTGTCATGAGCCCTGACCCTAAGGACCGCAATGTGCTCTCCACTTTCCGCATGGCATTCGCCTACCTTGGTAGTTTCGCCGCGCTCTTCTTCTTCATGAAGGTCGTGGAGTATTTCGGGGGTGTGGAGGGTGCGCCCGTTGCGGCTCAGCAGTCGGCATGGACTAAGGCCGTGGCGTGCTTCGCCATTGTGTGCGTGGCCCTGTTCCTTGGCTGTTTTTTCCTCACCAAGGAGCGTATTCGCCCTATAAAGGTTGAGGAGAATAGCGTGAGTGAGGATCTCAAGGATCTTGTGCACAACCGTCCTTGGTGGATTCTGCTTGGCGCGGGTGTAGCCGCCCTGGTGTTCAACTCCATACGCGATGGCGCCACGGTCTACTACTTCAAGTATTTCATCGAGGAGAGTGAGGCCAATAAGGTCGGCATCTTCGGCTCTACTTTCGCCCTCTCCGCCCTATACCTTGGCCTTGGTCAGCTCGCCAACATCATTGGCGTGGTCCTTGCCGCCCCCATCAGCAATGTTATAGGCAAGAAGAACACATACCTCGGGGCTATGGCACTTGCCACGGTTCTGAGCATCGTCTTCTACTGGTTCACCAAGGAGCAGCTTGTGTTTATATTCGTGTTCCAGGTGCTTATCAGCATCTGTGCGGGCGCAATATTCCCGCTCTTGTGGTCCATGTATGCCGACTGTGCCGACTATTCGGAGCTTACGACGGGCAACCGCGCCACAGGCCTTATCTTCTCCTCGTCGTCCATGAGCCAGAAGTTCGGCTGGGCTATAGGCTCGGCTGTCACGGGATGGCTCCTTGCCGCCTTTGGTTTCGTGCCAAATGAGGCGCAGAGCCCCGACACCATCAACGGTATCAAGATGTGCCTGTCGCTTCTGCCCGCCGTTGGCACTATCCTCAGCGTCATTTTCATCGCCGCCTATCCTCTCTCGGAGAAGAAGGTGGCCGAGAATGCCGCCAAGCTTGAGGTGCTGCGCCACAACGGCTCGTCTGCTGGCAAGTAGCCTTCCCCCCAACCACTGCATTTTCAGTTTTTTAGCTTAGCTGTTTTACCGCAGTCCCTCGTGAGACCAACTCTCCGAGGGGCTGCTTTCTTATTACTGGCGTGGTGGCTTTTTGCCTTGCTCCTGCTCGCTCTTTGCCATTTTTGCCTATCTTAGCAAAACAAACCCTCCCTCACGTTCGTACAAGCCTCCGTGCCATCCCTCATAAAAGCAATTTTCTACTTGCCACCCCATGCCTCCCAGACACTCTGCAACGCAGGTCCTCCCCATACTCTTCGTAGTCCTCTCCCTTGTCTTGCTGTCTTCGTGCCAGCAAGATGAATGCAAGCGCACGCCAAAGCACCATAGCGACTCCTTGCCCGCCGACACGTCGTCGCTCAAAGCCATCATCAACGAGGCGCAACAGGTGGGCGACTATCCCACCCTCTGCCTTGCCTCCAACCGCCTTGGGAAGACATACCGCGACGCGAGCCGCTTCGCGCAATCCATAACCTCGCACAATATAGCCCTCGTGGCCGCCGAGAAGAGCAACGACAGCCTGCTCCTTGCGCAGACGCTCAACAACCTTGGGACGGTGTATCGGCGCATAGGCCTTATGCCGCAGGCCACCGATTTCCACTATAAAGCCCTTGATGCCGCCGAGCATCTGCCTGCCGACGACTCACTCGCCATAAAGGCGCGCGTGGTGGCTCTCAATGGCCTTGGCAACGTCTATATGACCCTCAACAACTACACCCAGGCGGAGCATTGCCTGCGGCGTGCGCTGAAGGGAGAGAGTCGGCTCGGCTCTAAACTTGGCATGGCCATTAACTATGCCAATATAGGGAGTATATTCGAGAGTCAGGGCAGGCTGGACTCTGCCGACGTTTATTATGACACATCCATGGCCCTCAACGTGCAAGTGGGGTCTACGCTTGGCATTGCCTTGTGCCACACATATCGGGGTCAGCTATGCGAGAAGCGGGGTCAGCTGTCGGACGCTATTGACCAATATGAGGCGGCCTATCAGTTGCTTAACGGCAGCAAGGACGAGTGGCACGCCTTGACACCGTGCCTCGCCATGGCACGTGTCAACATGTCGGCTGGCGCCTACGCTATGGCGTTGCACTATCTGGAGCAAGCCAAGGCGACGGCGCAACGCATAGGCTCTGTGGAGCATCTCGCCGACATATACAAGCTCTATTATGAGGTGTATGACCGTCTGGGCGACACGCGCCATGCCCTGGATGCTTTCCGCAAGGCCGACCAGCTATCGGACAGCCTTGTGAGCAATAAGACCATCAACGACGTACAGAACGTGAGGCTAAATATAGAACGCTCGCGCCAGCAGTCGCGTGTGGAGGAGGCCGAGAAGCAGGCTCTCGTGCAACGTCAGGAGAAGGTGATGAGCATATCCATTCTTACGGCTATGCTTGTTGTGGTGGGCTCTCTGCTTGCCATGACCGCCTATTGGCTACGGGTGCGCAAAAGGCAGCAAGCCATGGCGGCCGACTTGCAGCAAGCCAAGGACCGGTTCTTCACGAACATAACGCATGAGTTTCGCACCCCTCTGACGGTTATCATCGCCGCTGCCGACGACATACTGAAACGCTCGGGGGGCGGCACTGACGACGCTCACGACGCCCGCACCATAAACTCGCAGAGCGCAAGTCTGTTGAGCCTTATAAACCAGTTGCTTGACATTGCCAAGCTGAAGCAGGGCGGGCAGGTTAATGCCCCCACGTGGCGGCGCGGCAAGGTGGCGGAGCTGATGGCCAATATAGCGGGCGGGTATGTCAATATGGCGGCGGCGAGGGGCATAAAGCTCGTCATAAGGAACGAGGCTGAGGGTGAGGCCGACGTGGTGCCCGACTATGCCGAGCGCATCTGCCGCAACCTTATCTCTAACGCGTTGAAGTTCACGCCCGACGGTGGGAGTGTGACCTTGTCGTTGACGCAGGCCGCGGACTATATCGTGATGTCGGTTGTCGACACGGGGTGCGGCATGTCGGCCGAGCAGCAGCGTCATATATTCGAGCCATTCTATCAGGCGCAGAACGATTCGCGCAGTATTGGCACGGGCATAGGGTTGTCTTTGGTGAAGGGCGCGACGGAGGCTATGGGCTGGAATATGAGTTTGCGCAGCGCGATTGGAGCGGGTAGCACCTTCACCATAACTATACCCACTGGCGCCAGCCATCCCGAGGCGCAACCCCTCACCACGTGCGCCATTGGCGACGCGCCCGCCGCGGCAGGCAAGTCGGCCATGCCTACTGACGACCCGGAGAGCGATGAGCTGTCGACCACAGTACTCGTCATTGAGGACAACCCCGACGTGGCGTATTTCGTAGGCAAGCAGCTATCGGGGCGGCACCGCGTGGTGTATGCGCCCGACGGCGAGGCGGGTTGGGCTAAGGCTCAGGAGATGTTGCCCGACCTCATCATCTCGGACGTCATGATGCCCGGCATTAATGGCATAGACCTTTGCCGCCTTGTGCGCGGCACGCAGATCACCGCCCATATCCCTCTGATCATGGTCACCGCCAAGACAGCGCACGACGACCGTCTGGCGGGCTTCAAGGCTGGCGCTGACGCATATCTTGAGAAGCCGTTTCATGCCGACGAGTTGACGCTCCTTGTGGAGAAGCTGCTTGAGAGCCGCCGCCGACTGCGCTCGATATATTCGCAAATGGCCGTAGAGCCTGAGCCGCAGAAACCGGCATCGCCCAAGGCACAGCCCGCGTCCGAGACGCCAGCCAAGGGCGAGGCGCCCGCCACGGAGACGCCCAAGGCCGACGCGCGACCCGAGATTACCGCCATAGACGCTGAATATCTAAGCAAGATAGTCAACACTATACGCGCCATGATGCCCAAGGGCGAGGTGGACCTCACCGCCGTGGCAGACAAGCTCTGCATCACTCGCCACCAGCTGAACCGCAAGGTCAACGCGCTGTGCGGCATGAGCACGTCGAACCTCGTCAAGCAGCTGCGCACCGCCCGCGCCAAAGAACTTCTCACCACGACCGACATGCCCATTGGCGACATTGCCATGGAGTGCGGCGTGGACAGCGTGGCCTATTTCAGTTCCATATTCAAGAGAGAGACCGGTGTCACTCCGTCGCAGTATCGTGCTGACAATCAGGAGCGCGCCTCGATGGATGATATTCTGCCATAAAGTGGCAATATGTACGTTTTGCGTTGTTCGTTGTACGGTTTGTTATAACTCCGCGGCCACTTCTACCCCTATCTTTGCACTGTAACAAGAAAGCAGCAAGCTTCCGTTTTGGGCTGTATGTTTTCCTTAATCAGTAACTATCAAAAAAAACACTATGCGGAGCACTTTGTGCTGAGGGAACCGCCGGCATGTCCAGGCTGCGAGCCTCCTCTTTATAGCTCGCGTCGGCGTTGGTTCTATTGTATGTCGCGATAGGGCGGCTTTGTGAGAGTGGCACTACTATTCCAAGATAACGAGTAAACCTGACACTTAGAGTTGCTTTTTTTCTCAGCCTCGAGATGTGAATCTCGAGGTTTTCTGTTTTCTGGCGGGCGACGTTCGTTGTTGGGACGTGCGAAATGGTTATTTTGGTGAGTGTCAGTTAGTTAGATTGTTTGCCGTGCTTGTGTTTTTGTTTATTAACATGAAAAATCGCAAATGGGGGTATTCGTCACACTCACGACTGAGAAATGGGCGATGCGAGAGGTGTGGGATTTGGGATTTTTGTAGGAAGGCTGTAGGATTGTGGAATAAACATTGCGGGAAAAATGGATTTGTTTTCTTACGAGGAAGTGGATTCGTGTCGCGGAGCATCTGGCATGCATCCGCGGAGCATCGTTGGAGCATCGTTGGAGCATGCAGGGAGCATGCAAGTAGCATTAAAGCCCCATTTGGGGGTTCTTATGGGCGGTGCGGATAGTCGTGGAGAAGTTAGGATATATTGTGGAACTTTTATATCTTTAGCTCCGTATATTAGGCACAGTGCTATATGTGTCTGTACGTTTAGTGATACTTTTTGTATCATTTGCGCAAGTGCGATGGACGCGTAGAGGCTAATTTTGGACATGGGCGGGATGTTGTCCCGTCGTCACAAAACAGAAACATAATACCCATATACCAATGAACAGGAAATTCAAGACTTTGGCTTTAGTGAGCGCGGCGGCCCTGTTGGGCTTGACGGGCTACGCTTCTACGGCGTCGGTGGGTGGCGCTGTCTTCTCCTCGCTCTTTGCCAGTAGTGGTGATGAGGGGGGCACGTCTACTACGGGCGACGGAACGAGTATTTCGGGGGATGGATATGAAGTTGTAGGTGAGGTGCTTCATATCACGAGTGCCGATGGTTGGAATGCCATAGCGCTCAAGTTCAGCAATAGCGAAGCTGACTTTATAAGCTCAGTCAGTTCTATTGAGCTCGACGCCTCTTTCAATTTCAATGAATCAACGTTCACCGAGACGAGCACTGATGGTGAGCAGAACGAGATGACGGGCAACAAGAGTCTCACTCTTAGCGTCCCTTTCGATGGCAATGGTAATACGCTGAGTGGCGTCACATACCCTGTGTTTGAGAATATCGATGAGGGGGCGTCGGTGTCTAACCTTATTGTGGAGACTTCGACGGCGGTCGTCCCTTGCTCCACAGCCGTCACCTGCTTGGGTATCCTTGCGGAGACTAACGGTGGCACGATCCAGGACTGTATCGTCAAGGGTACACTCCAGGCTCCGCTTCAAGATATGATTTCGGCGCTTGGGGGTCAGTATAATATCGCTGTTGGTGGTATTGTTGGTCTTAACACTGGCACGATTAGCGATACTTACGTCAAGGCTCATATTGACTTGCAGCCAAACGATAGCAACACTAATCCCTCTAATGGTCCCTCTAATATCTACGTGGGAACGATTGCCGGTAGTAATATCGGCACCGAGGGGACTGACAACATCTACAACATCTTCGTCGACTTCACCAATGATTACAGCACGGATCTCGAGCCTAAGCAGATTTACAGTTCCCAAAACACGACAGATGGCGATGGGATAAGCGAGAAACTCAATCTTACTGCTGGTAGCACTGATGGCGAGATAGGGGTCAAGGTGTCGCTTGCCGTGGCTAATAACGCTGGTGGCAACATCACGAATATTTGTTGCCATGGCGGCATATACAATGAGTCGAACAGTGCTTTTTTCAATGCTACTGTGGTGCCCGTGATTACCGTCGCATGCGGCACGATTGAGTATAAGGGCGAAGATGTCACCAGTTTGGATAGCTTCACCCAGCTCTCCTCTAAGTTCCCCGCGGTCTCTGAGATTCCATTCTCCAACTCCTCCGAGTGGCTCTTCGACCGTACGTGGTTTGAGCGTGACAGCATGAAGTATAGCTGTATGACCGAGCCGCTCTACCGTTCTCCTGTCCCGGCAATGGGCAAGAGTGTGAGCCTTGGCACGTTGTCGGTAGTTGACAATCAGGCCAACGTCTCTACCGTCGACCAGTGGAACCACCTCTCCGATGCCTTCGAGAATGGCCTCACTACTGCCACGCTCTCTGATAATATTGGTGCCAGCAACGAGATGATCTACATGGTTCGCAATCTCGGTAATGGCATGACTATCGATGGCAACTACAAGACGGTCACCGCTGACGTTGTCCAGGACACGGTCACGGGTCACGCCTTCTTCGATGTTATTGGCAAGGGGGCGACGGTTCAGAACATCTCCGTCAATAGCACTGCTACGCAGAAGAACACCGCCTATCCTGTGTTTGGTCTCCTCGCCAATGTGAACAACGGTACGGTGGAGAACTGTATGGTTGAGGGTACTGTTGAGAATAGCCTTGCTGGTATTCTCGGGTCGTATTTCACCGCGGGTGATACTATCGCCATAGGTGGCGTGATAGGGCGTAACAATGGCACTGTCTCCAACCTCTATGCCAACACCCGCCTTATTGAGACGGAGGGAAGCGTATCCACCTCACTTTGCCCAGGCGCAGTGCTTTTCGGCGGTCTTATGGCGCGTAACAATGGCGAAGTCAAGGATGTGATGGTCGACAATATACGTTATTACGATGATGGCGGTTGGCACTCTGAATTTCAGGAGTCGCTACCCCTCAAGCTTAGCTTGACCCTGACCGTCACGGATCTTTCATCTACACAAGATATCTTTGCTGTGGCACTTCAGTCTATCGCCTCTGGCACAGGTACTCCATCTAATGTCTATTGCGTCAAGGGTTTATATGGGGACAGCTACGACAGCGCTATAAGTGGCACTATTGCGCAGGAAGTCAATTCAGTAACCACAAGTGCCTCTTTCCTGCAGGCAGAGGAAACTATGACCATGACCGAGCTTTCCAAGACGTGGCCTGTCTACTCCGACTTCTCCAGCTTGTTCACCGACGCAGAGAAATGGGGCTTCAACTACCCTGCTGAGCATAAGGCTACGCTCACCTATCGTGCGCCTGTGCCTGCCGGTTTCGCCTCTGCGTCCAACTACTCTGATAAGTTTAAGCTTAACGCTAAGGGGGAAGCTCTCGTCAGCTGTCCCTACGATTGGAACAATATAGTCTACGCTCTCGATGATGAGTCGGTCTCTATCGAGGGTATACGCCTCACGTGCGACCCCGACACGGTGTCGAATTTCACCACGATGTCTGTCCTCGATGTCAATCTCTATGGCGACGGTCACACCATCGGCAATGCCAACTCTTCTCGTCTCAGTGTGCCTCTTGTAGATAGCATCAGCGCAAAGGGTGGCATCTATAACACTGCCATCGTCTCTTCGCTTGCGGCCAGCACGTCTGGGTTCGGTGGTCTCGCTCGTGTCAACTGTGGCATCATCAAGAGTGTTTGGTTCGAGGGCACAATCAGTGTCGACTTGGAGTCGGCGATCTCCGCGTCCGATGTCTATATTGGTGGTCTTGTGGGCAAGAACTATGGACTCATCCAGTCCTCCAATATCACCACGAGCTTCAGCAGTAGCACTGAGACAACAGGGTTCAGGACGGAAAATGCCCTCAACTCCTTCTACATCTCCAATGTCGCAGCTGTCAATAATGGTCAGATTTCCGATATCTATGTGGGCGAGACCTCTACGGATACCAATCCTATCGACTTCTCGGCAAGTGATGGGATTGAAATCACATATAGCTTGTCTGCGGCGCAAGAGAGTAGCGCAAATATTGCTATCGGCGCTGTCTCCGCCTACAGTGGTGAGGCGGCAAATGTCGGTGTCGTAGTGATTCCTCCTTCGAGCACTATCAAGTTCTCTACCTGGGAGACTGCCAATCTGAAGTTCTCTAATAGCAGTGCTGACAGCTCGCCTATATCTCTCAGCAGCGAAGATTACTGGGTTACTCCCTCTACCCTCAAAGAGGCTATCAACGATGCGACTTCGGGTCAAGTTCGTTGGGCCGCCGATACCACCATCTCCTTCTTTGTCGACCCCTCCCTCTGGACGTTCAACCAGCCCGCAACGTACGAAGCTGGCAACAATAACATCTATCGTTACCCCATCCCGAGTATGCACAACCGCACAGTCGATGTGGAGAAGGGCATTGATGATAAATACACTATCGCAGCCACCGACTCGGCAAGCATCATGGGTCTCTTCGAGGTGCTTGGCGACGAGAACTCAAGCCTCCTCCAGAGTGCGGATGTCAACATCACGAAGAGCGTTGTCTATAAGCCGATAGAACTCGACGTTGAGAATATCACTGCCGACAATGTCAGCGAGACTCTCGAGGTGCTCCCCACCATACCGTCCTACTCTGGCACAATGAACGCTTCGTCCATTGAGAACCTCTCCGTGCAGTCCGCTGGTCTCTTCAACACTATTGCCAAGGGTGGCGTGATCAACGACCTCGTCCTGAGTGACGCTGTGTTCTATGTCGACCCGAGAAATACCTCCTACCGTGTGAGCACCAACACTACGGGCGATGCTGATACGGTCTATGTTAGCGTCCTCGCCTCCAACAATATGGGCTCGCTCAACAATGTGGCATTCTCTGGCTCAATCGTCATGGACGAGGATGTGTACAACAACCTGTTAAGTGACTATAAGACTACGAATGGCAAGGAGTTGGTAGTCTGCATAGTCTTCGTTGATAAGAATGATGGCGACCTCACCGGCTTCTTCTATCCTTACGACGTTGAGACAGAAGGCAACAAACGTCTCATAGCCTTCAAGCAGAACCTCTGCACAGGCGAGAATAAGAGGAAGTCGAACTCTAATAACAAGGTGGCTGTGCGCAACAATAATGGCAACAAGTCGTTCACTAATGCCGTCGACTTCGATGCGGCTCGCTTCCAAGAGAGTGAGGTCTCGTTCGACGACGATGAGTTCAAGAACGGTCTCGTGGCATGCTGGCTCAACTATGCGGGTAAGGGCTTCACGGGCGAGTATACCGCCAAGTGGGCGCAAGGCACACGTGTGCCAGTGACCGCCACCAGCACAGATAAGGCTCTCTATAAGGTCAACTACGAGGTTGAGGGTGAGGATTGCATAACCTCTGCTCCTACGTTCGCCAACGGTGGCTCAGAGATTACTATCGAGTACACCAAGACCCCTGTCAGCATCATGCTCGGCAGCACGACCATAGCGCCGGGCGCAAGCTCTACCACCCTCACCTACAAGGCAGGTGAGACACTTAAAGTCTCGTTCGTGAAGACAAGCCTCAGCGATGTCGACGATGCCACCTTCTCTGTGGCTATCGATGGCAATAAGGTGACGTTCACGGGTGCCGAGGGTAAGGTTAAGGAGGCGTTCGACCTCACGGGTCGCCGTGTGGCAAGCACCAATGGCGATGTCATGACGCTCAGGTCGGGCATCTACATCCTGCGTGCCGACAACTACTCCACGAGGGTCGTCATAAAGTAGCCCCTGCTGCCTAAGCTAATCTTTTAGCGTCCTCACGGTCGTAACGGCTGTGGGGACGCTTCGTTTTGCCCGTTTGTCAGCCCCTTTTGTACGCTTCTCTATAACCATTGTCTCATTTCTAATACTCCTCGACGGTGATTCGGGCTAATATCGCGATGTATTTAACCCCTTAATCATCAACAATGAACAAGTTCTTATTGACCGCTATCGCGGTAGCAACTCTCCTCCCGGCGCAACTCTTTGCGCAGGCGGGAACGGAGAATCCTAACACCAAGGCTACTCTATATGTGAGCCGCGCCAATGGCAACAACCGCAACGACGGCTCCAAGGCCGCCCCGTTCAAGAACCTCCAGAAGGCTCTCGATGTTGCCAAGGAGGGTACGACCATCATGGTGGCCGAAGGCAACTACTATGGCCTGATGAACTCGGGCAACATCATCATTAAGACCCCCGTGACCATCATGGGCGGCTACTCGTCCGACTTCTCTAAGCGCGACATCATCAACACTCCTACCATGATTCAGCCCACTGCCGAGAGCAATGGTTCTGCCAAGGGTCATGGCACTATCCAGATTTGCAGTGTCGTGGCTCCACAGGGCTATGTCATTTTAGACGGCCTTATCATGGATCGTGGCAACTCCATATCCTATAATGCTGCTCACGAGGGTCAGCCAGAGGGTGTGGACTGCCCGCTGATGAACCCCATAGGCGTCAAGGGTATTGGTGGCGAGAACCTCACAGAGCAGCCCGTCCTCACGTCGGAGACCAACATGATATACTTCGACGGTAAGAACGGCATCGTCAACCATACCAACATCATCGTGCGCAACTGCGCCTTTGTCAACGCTCCTAACTTTGGCATCGTTGGTCTACTGAAGGGCTCGCTCAAGGTGGAGAACAACATATTTGTCAACGTGCGCATGTCGGCTATGGATGTGCGTGGCGCGGCGCCTGACGTCATGACCGAGGTCGACTTCAAGAACAACACTGTCATGTTCGTATGGTCGCGCAAGAAGGATTTGGGCGACATGGGCTATGGCTTCCGCTTTGTGCCTGGCACCTCGTGCAATGTAGAGAACAATATCTTCGGTTGCGCTTGCTATTCTGGCCTTGACCGTACGCATGTCGACGCGAACCCTGCGCGTGAGGCTAAGCGTAACGACGCTGTTGTCAACAATATATTCTTCCTCAACCGTCTGACCGACCTCACTCTTCCTGGTGGCGGCAAGAACCTCCGCGTGAGTGTGGAATACTTTGAGGATGTTGAGGCGCTCTCTAAGGTTAGCGGCAATAAGACCGTGTCGGACCCCTCGGTATTCAAGGATAAGATCAATGCGGCATACCTCAAGGGCTTCATGACCATGAAGAGCAGCCAGGAGGTTAGCGTGGACTATAACAGCACGGTCAACCAGTTTAACAGCGCCTTTGGGCTTAACATCCAGGGGACGGGCAAGACCACTACCACCATGTTTGCTAACCGCTATCCTTGGAAAGAGGCTCTCAAGCTCTTCGGTGCTATGAGTGGCGTGGGTGCGCAGAAGCTCTAACGGATTCATATTCTCATAATAGTTGGCGTCTGCCAGGGAAATGTCCTTGGCAGACGCTTTTTTCGTGCTGTGTGGCGTGGGGTGGGGGTGTGGAGAGGGTGTGGAGGGGATGTGTGGAAGGGTGGGTGCGGGGTGGTGGTCGATAGGGTGGGGGAGGGGGAGTGTGGGAAATTGGCGACACCCCCTAAAATTGGTGGGTTGCGGGAGGATTGCTGGAGAATGGCGAAGATGTGGGGAAATGGGGCTTTGGGGTTAGTAATTTCAGTTGTTGGGGGTGTTTTTCTATGAAATCATAAAGATTTCTGCCCGAAAACTTGCATATTATAATCGGAGGGTCTATATTTGCAATGTCAAACTACTTCAGTGAGCGATGATAAATAATTGAGGATTTCTCGTGATACCCCCTAAATAATGGGGGTGGTTCAAGAAAATCGCTTATTTTTGTCGTCGTAACACGAAGAACGAACGAAGCAAACCCTAAACACTAACCAATATGGCAACACTCAGATTCAAAGCGCTGACTGACCTCATGAGAAGACCACTCCCCGACATGAAGTTCGAGGAGAAGCGGGTGCCGGAGATATACGGCGAGCTTGTCTTCAATGACGAGGCTATGAAGAAGTACTTACAGTCGTCGGTCTACAAGCAGGTGCGCAAGGCTATGGCCAATGGTGAGTTCATCAGCCGCGACCTTGCCGACGGCGTTGCGGCAGGCATGAAGGCATGGGCCATCGATCATGGCGCGGTGCATTATACGCACTGGTTCCAGCCCCTCACCGATGGCACGGCGGAGAAGCATGACGGTTTCATCAGCTATGGTCCGGACGGCAGGGTCATAGAGGAGTTCGCGGGCAAGCACCTTGCGCAGCAGGAGCCGGATGCCTCGTCGTTTCCTAACGGCGGCATACGCGCGACGTTCGAGGCGCGTGGCTATACCGCATGGGATGTCACCTCGCCTGCTTTCATTGTGGGCTCGACGCTCTGCATTCCTACCATATTCATCGCCTATACGGGCGAGGCTCTTGACTATAAGACCCCTCTGCTCAAGGCGTTGCACGCTGTCGACAAGGCCGCTGTGGATGTGTGCCAGTATTTCGACAAGAATGTGACAAAGGTTGTCTCGAACCTTGGCTGGGAGCAGGAGTATTTCCTCATTGACCGCGGGCTCTACTTGGCGCGCCCCGACCTTGTGCAGACTGGGCGCACGCTTATGGGCGCTACGTCTGCCAAGAACCAGCAGCTTGAGGACCATTACTTTGGGTCTATCCCCGAGCGAGTGGCCTACTTCATGCGCGACTTGGAGATTGAGTGCCATCGCCTTGGCATTCCCGCCAAGACGCGCCACAACGAGGTGGCTCCGGGCCAGTTTGAGCTTGCGCCTATCTATGAGGAGGTGAACGTGGCGTGCGACCACAACATACTCCTTATGGACGTGATGAAGCGCATTGCGCGCCATCATGGGTTCGAGGTGCTGCTGCATGAGAAGCCGTTTGCGGGCATCAATGGTTCGGGCAAGCATAACAACTGGAGCCTCTGCACCGACACGGGCATCAACTTGTTCGCGCCGGGCAAGAACCCCAAGGGCAATATGATATTCTTGACGTTCCTGACGTGCGTGATGGCGGCTGTGTATAAGGGTCAGGATATATTGCGTGCGCAGGTGCTCAACGCAAGCAACAGTCACCGTCTTGGAGCCAACGAGGCGCCCCCAGCTATTATGTCGATCTTCCTTGGCACTCAGGTGTCGTCGATGCTGAACAGCATTGTGGAGAAGGTGTCGGACGCTAAGATGACTCCGGAGGAGAAGACGGCGTTGAAGCTCGGCATAGGTCGTCTGCCGGAGATATTGGTGGACAACACGGACCGCAACCGCACATCGCCCTTCGCGTTTACTGGCGACAGGTTTGAGTTCCGCGCCGTGGGCTCGTCGGCTAACTGCGCGGGCGCTATGACGGCGGTCAACGCCATCGTGGCTGACCAGTTGCGCGAGTTCAAGAAGGATGTCGACGCGCTCATCGACAAGGGTGTCAAGAAGGACGAGGCCATATTCCAGGAGATACGCAAGCTCATTGTGGAGAGCCAGGCTGTGCACTTTGACGGTAACGGCTACTCGGATGAGTGGAAGGAGGAGGCTAAGCGTCGCGGGCTGACGAACATCACGAGCGTGCCTGAGAGCATTGACACTATGCTCTCTGACCACTCTAAGGAGGTGTTTGTGGGTGGCGGCATCTTGTCGGACAGGGAGCTCAAGGTGCGCCATGATGTTGAGATGGAGAAGTTCGTCAAGAAGATACAGATTGAGGCGCGCGTGCTTGGCGACCTTGTGATCAACCATATCGTGCCTACGGCTATTGACTACCAGAATATCCTCATCAAGAATGTGAAGGGCATGAAGGAGGTCATGGGAGACGAGGCTGACTCGATGACGGAGAACGAGCGCGAGCTGATACGCAAGATTTCGGCTCACGTCAAGACCATCCGCACATCGGTGCAGGAGATGATTGACGCCCGCAAGAGAGCCAACAAGATTGAGGATGAGAACGAGAAGGCGTACGCGTATGAGAACGAGGTGCGCCCGCACTTTGACACCATCCGCTATCACGTGGACAAGCTCGAGATGATTGTGGACAACGAGATGTGGCCGTTGCCTAAGTATCGTGAGATGCTGTTCTTGCTTGATTAGGAGCGAGACGGTGAGATAGAAAGGACCGCCCTGGCATGCGCTGGGGCGGTTTTGTTTATTATTAAAGGAATGGCGGAAGGGGGTATTCGTCACTCGCACGGTTGGGGAATGGGGGATGGGAGAGGGTGTGGATGGGTGAGGATTTGGGGGATGGGTGAGTTTTTGGGGAATAAACATTGGCTGAAAAGGGCGTGATTTTTGTTGATAATTGAAGGAAAAGCGGAATGGTGTGATTGGAGGTCGCACGACTGAAAAATGGGCGGTGTGGGAGGGGTGCGTCGTGGGGTATTTGTAGGAAAGGTGTGGAATTGGCGGATAGACAAGGGCGAAAAGTTGCATTTGTTGTTTCACGAGAGAGCGTGAAAGAGTCGCGGAGCATCAGTGGAGCATCCGCGGAGCATCGTTGGAGCATCGTTGGAGCATACAGGGAGCATGCAGGGAGCATATATGGGTGTTTTGGGGTTGGTTGGCGCGGGTTGATGGCGGTTAGGGTGGGAGGGGTGGGGGAGTGGGTGAAAATATTTGGCGCGTGTCTCTCTAATTACGCAACAATTTGTTATGTTTGTAACATCTTACATTTTAAAATCAAGACAAGCCAATGAGAGACAACGCCATATTCGATCTCATCGAGAAAGAACATCAGCGGCAGCAGCGGGGCATCGAAATGATAGCCTCGGAGAATTTCGTGTCGGACCAGGTGATGCGGGCCATGGGTTCGTGCCTGACCAATAAATATGCCGAGGGATATCCTGGCAAGCGTCATTATGGCGGTTGCGAAGTGGTAGACGAGGTTGAGACGCTTGCCTTGGAGCGCATCAAGCAGCTTTATGGGGCGGAGTATGCCAATGTGCAGCCTCACTCGGGCGCGCAGGCTAATGCGGCGGTGCTATTGGCGGTGCTCAAGCCTGGAGACACGTTCATGGGGCTTGACCTTGCTCATGGTGGTCACTTGTCGCATGGTTCGGCGGTCAATACGTCGGGCCTCATCTATCGTCCTGTGGCGTACCATCTCAATCGGGAGACGGGTCGTGTGGACTATGACGAGATGGAGGAAATCGCGTTGCGCGAGAAGCCTCGTCTAATCATCGGTGGCGGTTCGGCTTATAGCCGTGAGTGGGATTATGCCCGGATGCGCAAGATAGCCGACGAGGTTGGCGCGATACTGATGGTGGACATGGCTCATCCGGCGGGGCTTATTGCGGCTGGTTTGCTGGATAACCCGGTGAAGTATGCGGATATTGTCACGTCGACTACTCATAAGACGTTGCGTGGTCCTCGTGGGGGCATCATCCTTATGGGCAAGGATTTCCCTAACCCGTGGGGTAAGACGACTAAGAAGGGTGTGGTGCGCACGATGGGGTCGTTGCTTAACTCGGCCGTGTTCCCAGGTCAGCAGGGTGGTCCGTTGGAGCATGTCATTGCGGCTAAGGCTGTGGCATTTGCGGAGGCACTTCAGCCGGAGTTCAAGGTATATCAGCAGCAGGTCAAGGTCAACGCGGCACGTCTGGCTAAGGATCTTATTGACCGAGGGTTCCACATTGTCAGCGGTGGCACGGATAATCACTCGATGCTTGTGGACTTGCGTCCTAAGTATCCGGAGCTCACGGGTAAGGTTGCGGAGAATGCACTTGTGGCGGCTGATATAACGGTCAATATGAACCTTGTGCCGTTTGACACGCGTTCGGCTATGCAGACGAGTGGTCTTCGTCTTGGCACGCCTGCCATCACGACACGTGGCTTGAAGGAGGGCGATATGGATGTCATTGCCGACATGATAGATCGAGTGCTTGCCGCGCCTGAAGATGAGAAGGTCATCGCGAAGGTGCGTGGCGAGGTTAACGCCATGATGAACGACAGGCCTATGTTTGCTTGGTAGTTCGCGGTAGGCGGATATAAGGAGAGGGCAGTGACCGTGTGAGTCGCTGCCCTCTTGCTGTATGTGGTGGTATGGGGGATGTTGGATGCTTGTCGCTGAGTTCTTGGTGGCGTATGTGCATAAAAAAAGCGCACGATTCTATCACAGACTCGTACGCAAAAACACTATGACTGGTGGGCATTAACGGATTCGAACCGCTGACCCTTTGTCTGTCAGACAAATGCTCTGAACCAGCTGAGCTAAATGCCCGTCATTGATGTTAGGGTGGGTGCTGAGGGATTCGAACCCCCGACCCGCTGCTTGTAGGGCAGCCGCTCTGAACCAGCTGAGCTAAGCACCCGATTGGTAGTCCTGGTAAGGCTCTTTCGACCCCCATGGTCGTGAGCAGGACGATTCAGTATGTTGCTATTCGGACTTGTGGGTGCTGAGGGATTCGAACCCCCGACCCGCTGCTTGTAGGGCAGCCGCTCTGAACCAGCTGAGCTAAGCACCCGTGTGGGACTCACCATCCAGTTCCGAATTGCGTTGCAAAGATAGGCGTTTTTCCTTACTCCACAATAGCGTAGGGCGAAAAGTTTAATAATTTTCATCACGCATATATTCGCGTTGGTGCTTTAAAACTATAACACCGTGTTGAGTGTCATTTGCTTACGTGATGTGTTGGGGGTGTTATAAATCGAGAGCCTCTGCCACTACGAAGTTGCTTCCGCCGATGAAAATCAGGTCAGCCGGTTCGGCATAACGCTTAGCCCTGTCGACAGCTTGTCGCACGGTGGGGTAGAAGTGGCAGTTGAGGCCCATCTTTTGGCCTATGTCGTAGAGGTCGGCTGCTGGTGTGGCACGCTTGATGTTGGCTTGTGTGAAGTAGTACTTGGCGTCGCGTGGCAGGAGTGTCATGACCTTCTCGGGTTCTTTGTCGTTGCACATGCCCCATACTATGTGAATGCGCAGGTAGTTGGAGAACTGTTCCTCGAGTTGTTGTGCCAGTATTCGTACGCCGTGGGCATTGTGGCCTGTGTCGACGATGATGTCGGGGCGGTTTCCTATCTTCTGCCATCTACCCATGAGGCCTGTGAGACCTTGCACGTCGGCCATGCCCTCTTTCACGTCAAGTTCCGTCAGGTCGTAGTCGAGTTTCTTGAGCTCTTCGACTGCCGCGAGTACAGTCAGCATGTTGTGCGTTTGGCAGAGACCTGTGAGTGAGAATTTATGTTCCCTCTGCTGTTGTTTGGCTTTGTGCTCCACTTGCGCCACCATCATGCCCTTCTCCTCCTTGTGCTCGATGAGCCTCATGACATCCTCGGCAAAGATGATAGGTGCGTTCATCTCTTCGGCTTTGGCTATGAACACGGGGTCTGTCTCGGGATGGCGCTCGCCGATCACCACTGGTACGCCCTGCTTGATGATGCCCGCCTTCTCTGCGGCAATCTTGGCAAGTGTGTCGCCAAGATACTGGGTGTGCTCAAGGCCTATGTTTGTTATTACGCTCAGGTCGGGTGTTATGATGTTCGTGCTATCGAGTCGTCCGCCCAGGCCTACCTCTATCACTGCCACGTCTACGCCTACTCGCTCGAAGTAGTCCATAGCCATGGCTGTGGTAATCTCGAAGAATGATGGTTGCAACTCGTTGAGGAAGATATCGTTGCGGTCCATGAAGTCGACCACGCACTCTTTGGGTATCATGCAGCCGTCAACACGTATGCGTTCCCTGAAGTCCACGAGGTGAGGTGAGGTGAATAGTCCTGTGACGTATCCTGCGCTCTGCAATATGGCTGCCAGGGTGTGGGATACGGAGCCTTTGCCATTAGTGCCTGCCACGTGTATGGTCTTGAACTTCTTGTGAGGATGACCGAGGCGGTTGTCTATCGCCATGATATTGCCGAGTCCTGGTTTTAGGGCTATGCTGCCAACCTGCTGATATACAGGGAACCGGTTGTATATATCCTCAAGAATCTTCTCGTATGTCATATTTGCGCTTAATCTTCGTTTGTCTCCTCTACTATGCCGCTGAGGGCTTTACGTATCGCCGAGTAGTCGTATCCGCGTTGCATGCCGAACCTTACCAATGAGGCGAATAGTTTTTGAGGGTCGTCTTTTTTCGTGGTGCGTAGTTTCTGTTCCAGTGCGTGGCGTAGGATGTCCTCCCACTCTGTCGTGCTGAATGAGTCTATGGCGTCGTTTATGATGTCTGGGTCTATGCCCTTAGCCTTCAACTGCATTCGTATCTTGATGGGGCCCCATCCTCCGAAGCGTGCCTTGTCGCGCACATATAGCGGGGCGTAGCGTCTGTCGTCGACAAAACGCTCTGCCACGAGTCTGTCTGCCACACGTTCGGCGGCATCGTCACTTAGTCCCCATTTCTGGCATTTCTCCACCATCTCCTGGCGGCAGTGTTCCGCAGCGGCACATAATGTCGACAGTTTGTCGAGAGCTTGGTCTTCGCTTATAGGTGCTTTAATCTTGTTGAATGCCATAATGTCGGGGTTAAGTTATGGTACGGGGTCATAGCCCGAGCCGCCCCATGGGTTGCAACGTAGTATACGCCATATAGCCAGTCCCAGGCCTTTTATAGGTCCGTGCTTGCGTATGGCTTCAATGGCGTATTGTGAGCATGTGGGGGTAAATCGGCAGGCGGCGGGTGTGTGGGGCGATATGGCGAGTTGGTAGAAGCGTATGGGGAGGATTAGCAATGTTGAGGCTCCTTTGCGTATCCATCTGCCTATCTTGTGGAACAGGCTCTCTCCATCGTTCCCGCTCATAGGGTGGTGTCTTTCAGTATCGTGGAGAGTTTCTGCGCAGCTTTCTCTATGCTGCGTTCCACGTCGGAGCTTTCGGGCAGCCCGTCGCCACAGTATATGAACGCCACACGTATGCCGCGTATCGTCTCGTGCGTGGCGATAGTCTCCTCCACGATGTACTTCGTCTTGCGCCATGCCTCGCGTGTCTGACGTTTCACGCGGTTACGTTTCACGGCGCGTTTGAACTTCTTTTTGCCGACGCTTATCATCATCCTCACGGTCGCCTCGCCCTCTCGCAACGTGTTGAGGGGCTGGTAGACGACTCTGAATGGATGTTTCGTGAAAGCCTGACCTCTCTCAAACAACTCACCTATAGCCTTGTCGCCATATAGTTTCTGTGCTTTAGGAAAATGCTGGTCGGGCTTCTCGTCGCTTGTTTGCATCGGGATGAAAGAATAGATATTGGCGCGAATTTAAGCAGAATATGAATGTGTTGCTTGCCGAACTTTTGCGCCCATTTCCACTATTCTCTTGTCCTTTCTTAGCCACGCATTCCCGATATGTTAGTATATTTGCGCAAAGGTTGAAATTAAACCTCGGTATAATTCAGCAGGCTCTGTGCCTGAAACGTAAAACAGCAAGACAAAACACTTCGGGCAATATGACTAACATCTTCAAGATATTCATCAGCGCAATGTTCCTGATGTTTTCACTCTGTGCCGTAGCGCAGACATCTTCGACAACTGTGACAACTACCACCACCACTACCACGACCGTCAATGGCACAGACACTACCGTCGTGACAAAGACAGTGACCTCGACCTCGTCGTCCGACCCTTTCACCATGCTTGGTGCGGCATTCCAGAATGTGCTTGCCGATACCACCCTCATGAAACGTTTCACTAATGCCGTGGTGGCTGCGGGCGATACTGTGATTGCGGGTGGTAAGGTGTTATTCGATGCCGCTAAGGTCAAGGGGGCGCAAGCCTACCAGTCTCTCTCTGAGTCGACAAAGCTCACTCCCGCCCAAGCGGACAGTATCAGGGCTGCACTCAACTCTGCGACGGCTAAGATTGATGATTTTCTTAAATCTCTGACAGATACAAGTAACAACAAGTAATTAACCCCTTAATCAAACTAACATGAAACTTTTATCGGTAGTAGCCATCATGGCTGCCCTCACTTTCTGCACCTCAATCAGTGCGCAGAAGAAGACCACGTCGACCAACCGTCTCGAGCAACTCACCTCGAAGCTCGATGCCGCTAAGACACGTCAAGCCGAAGCCCAGTCACTCCTCGAGAAGGCGGAGACTTCTATCTCCGAAGCCGAGGCCTCAATCGAGCAAGCCAAGCAGGATCTCAAGGCTAAGCAGGCAGAATTCAAGACGAAACGCAGTGAACTCAAAGACTACCTCAAGTCGAAGGACGAGAGCGTACGCAAGGAGGCTGAGGCGTCGATGAAGAAACTCGACACTGAGGAACAGAAGTTCACGAAGGAGTGTGAGAGCAAGATCGCCAACGGCAAGAAACAGCTCACCAAGGGTAAGGAGGCAATGGCTAAGGCTAAGGCTAAACTCAAACCAGCAGAAGCCGCAGTCAAGGCGGCCCAAAAGAAAGTCGACGAGATAAAGAAGACAGCTCTCTAAACATACTATATGCGCAACGCTCTTTTTATCAGTGGAGTAGATACTGACAGCGGTAAGACATACATCACGTCACGCCTCGCTGCCCAACTTTTGGCAGAGGGTCTCGACGCTATTACCCAGAAGCCCGTACAGACAGGATGTGACGATGTGGCGGAAGATCTCGTTGAGCATCGCAAAGTCATGGGCTGCGGATGGTTGCCCGACGATGAGACTCGCCTCACTTGCACCTATCTATTCCACAAGCCAGCCTCTCCAGCTCTTGCGGCCAAACTTGAAGACAAGGTGATTGACCCTGAGCGCATGGCGGCTGATACCGAAGCGTTGTGCAAAAAACACGATATTGTACTTGTCGAAGGGGCAGGAGGTCTTATGGTCCCACTGACTGACGACCTCCTGACCATCGACTATGTGGTGTCGCATAAGCTCCCTCTGCTGCTTGTGACGACTTCCAAGTTGGGAGGGATAAACCATGCGTTGCTGAGCATTGAGGCATGCAAGACGCACGGTGTGGATTTGCGGTTCGTGGTGTTCAATAGACTGCCGCAAGATGAGAAGGTTATGGCCGACGACTCTCTCGATGCCATAAAGACCTTTACATCGAGGCTGTTTCCCAATGCCAGTATTATAGATTTCACCGACCAGGCGAGTTTCAGGGGCGTTAGCAAGCTCATGAACGCAATCTCTGACCCTGCAAGCAAATGAAGCCTGTCCTCTTCATCCTCATTGTTGTCATCTATCTCTTCGCTAGTGGCTATATAGCCGCACGTGTCTGTCGTGTGTTTAAGCGCAGGCCGCGTTCATGGCGTATAGCTGTATGGGTGACGGTGCTGTTGCTCGACTTTAGCTTCTTCTTTCAGCGGATAGTAAGCTCTGACTTCATACTGCTCAACAGAGTTATTTACGTGGTGTCGACCACATGGATGCCTGTGGTGCTGTATATGTTCATGATTCTCGTGGTGATGGATGTGGCTCGATACGTCATGGTGCTGACCCGAGGAGAGAACCCCTATCACACACCAGTGTCGGTCAAGTGCGCCACGCTATTGACGATTCTGTTGTTGCTATGGGGCATCATCGTAGCAACATCGCCAGTGGAGCAACGTTACTCCGTGTATTCGGATAAGTTGCCAGAGGGCAAGAAATATACCATAGCTCTCGTGTCGGATTTGCATACGGGCTATGCCATAACACAGCCTGACGTCGAGAAGCTTGTTGGCATAATCAACTCGTCGGATGCTGACCTCACTCTTATCTGTGGAGACCTTATTGATGGAGACCTTGCCCCTGTGTTGGAGGAGAATACATTGTCGCCACTCTCTGACATACATTCCGCCCTTGGAGTCTATGCGGTGATGGGCAACCATGAGTATATCGACGATCCGCAACGTGCCGCATCATACATCCGCTCCATACCCAACGTCACCTTGCTTAGGGACTCTGTGGCTGAGACTGGTCCGTTTCATATCATCGGACGTGACGATATGTCATCGCACCGTGTAGGCGTTGAGAGAAAGGCAATTGAGACGTTCTCTCAGTCCGACTCACTCTTCACTATTGTCATGGATCATCAGCCTGGGGCTATTGACGATGCTGTGCACATTAATGCCGACTTGTCATTAAGTGGTCATACGCATGCTGGACAGCTCTGGCCCATGAGCCTTATCACAAAGCGCATCTACACATTGGACTATGGTTTCGCCTGTTATGGGTCTACGAGTGTCATCGTGACCTCGGGCTATGGCACTTGGGGCCCGAGGGTGCGCATCGGCACGCAGGCGGAGGTGGTGTTCGTTGATGTCTTTGGCACACGCAAATAATGAGTTCGGGTCAGTTCTCGTCGAAGTTGCTTGACGATGCCGTAGGTCAATTTGCCAAACTTCCAGGCATAGGCAAGAAGACAGCGTTGCGACTGGTGTTGCACCTGTTGCGCAAAGAGAAGGATGAGGTGGCGATGTTCACCGAGTCAATCCGGGCGGTGTGCAACGACATACATTATTGCAGGGTGTGCCATAACCTGTCGGACACTGACACGTGCGACATTTGCGCCAATCCGTTGCGTGACCACACCACTGTGTGCGTGGTCGAGAATGTACGCGACGTGATGGCTATCGAGGCTACGCGGCAGTATACTGGGGTGTATCATGTGCTCGGGGGTATCATATCGCCGATGGATGGCATAGGACCAGACGACATCAATATCGACTCACTTGAACAGAGAGTGTCGTCGGGTAACGCACGTGAGGTGATACTCGCCTTGAGTGCGACAATGGAGGGCGACACAACGAACTTCTATATCTATAAACGCCTTGCGCCATACGGAGTAAAACTGACCACGATAGCGCGGGGTATAGCTGTGGGTGACGAGTTGGAGTACGCAGATGAGGTGACGCTCGGACGATCTCTCGTCAATCGAGTGCCATTTGAGCAAACTATATAGCGTGTATGCATAAGAATCAATAAAATAGACCAACACACATAATGGAAAACTTATTAGCCGATTTGCGCAGGTTCTACTTCCGCACGTTCTTACCCTCCATCATCATCTTTATAGTATGCTTCCTTGCCACGAGACTGCTCGGCAGTCAGCCCATGGTGACGGTTGCGACGGCATCGTATATCATGGTGGCTTTGCTTGCTGCGACGTTCATCGTGTTCATTGTCACATGGTTCATTCTGCGCAATGCACGTGCCAAAGTGGCCACGATGGAGGGTGACAGTAAATATGACGCATTTGCCAAGGCATATAAGGCACGCATACTCAGCATGAGCATTGTGGCTGTTCTCAGTAGCGTATGTTACGTGTTCACTGTCGACCCTAATGCCATATACCTTGTAGTCATCGCCTTGTTGCTCGTGCTACTGTATTATCCTTCGGAGAACTTCGTAGGCCGTCAGGTAGGCGAGGACAAGGAACAATAGGACACCTTCTGATGCCCGATACCCCAGAACGACGTAAGATAGCGGTAGACTTCGACGGTACGATTGTCGAAAATGCTTATCCCGCCATAGGACGAGAACGACCTTTCGCCCTTCAGACGTTGCGCAAGTTACAGGAACATGGTTTTGCGGTTGTGTTATGGACATGTCGCACAGGGGCTGAGCTTGATGAAGCCGTGGAGTTTTGTCGTAAGGGTGGGGTGGAGTTCTATGCCGTCAATGAGTGCTTCGAGGGGGAGCTATATACGGGTGCTAAGTGCCCGCGTAAGATAGATGCCGACATATACATTGACGACCGCAACTATGGCGGCTTGCCCTCATGGGGTGAAATATATCAGCAGCTTACTGGCGAGGCTCAACCTCAGTCCGCAGTTGTTAAACGGCGAGGTCTGCTAAGTAAGCTTGCGCAACTCTTAGGTCTCAACTGACGCTCCCTCTTTCGATGGATATATCTGTTATTATTGTCAGCTATAACAGTGCCGATGTGGTGCTGCTCACTCTCGCGGCGTTGCGTCATGCGATGGTTGACGGGCTGAACGCTGAGGTCATTGTGGTAGACAACAAGTCAACCGACGGCACTTCGCAACGAATACAGCTTCATGCGCCATGGGTGAAACTTGTGGAAATGGAGAGTAACGCGGGATTTGCCAAGGCCAACAACGTGGGCATGAAGATGGCGACAGGCGACGTGATGCTGATACTCAACCCCGACACTGTCGTCTGCCATGACACACTTAGCCGTATAGTAGAGCATTTCCGCACTCACAAGGGTTCAGGCGCCATAGGAGTTAGAATGGTCAACGGTCGTGGGCGATACCTTGGGGAGTCTAAGAGGGGATATACCAACCTTGCCACTTCGTTCTTCAAACTTTCTGGGTTATGGCATATTGCTCCGCAGTCGAAGGTTGTTAATGCGTATTATATGGGAGGTGTGGGGGAGTGTGATGTAGCTAAGGCTCCCATATTGTCGGGAGCGTGCATGGCATTCTCGCATGAGCTGTATGATAGGGTAGGGGACTTTGACGAGGGGTATTTCATGTATAGTGAAGACATAGACCTCTCGTGGCGCATGAACACGGGTTCGAAGGAAGGCAATGTTTATCGCGGCGATATCCCCATTGTGCATTTCAAGGGACAGAGCACACCGCGCAAACGAAAGTACATCAAGTGCTTCTACAAGTCGATGCAGCGCTTTGCCGAGAAATATGAGTTTCCAAAACATGGTGCGATAGTCAACGCCATCACAACATTGGGTATAAAGGTGGCCTATTGCTTTGCGCTCGTGCGGTGTGTCGTTATGCGGACAATAGAGAGGCAGAGAAAGTTCTCGGTTCCCAAGAACATCACCATAGTGACAGATGACGATGTGCGAGAAATCATTGGCAAGTTACAAGATAGTGGTGCAACCATGACATGCTTGCCATATACTGCACTTTCAGAACATATCGATAGCGACGCTGTGATCTTCTCGCTCACAGGCGATATGGCTGCGGCGATAGAGTATATGAGGGCTAACACTGGCCGACAACTATTCGGGTTCTCCAACGACGTGACGCACGACATCCTCATTTACTACAACAACCGACTACACAACATCACAGCCAACTGAATGACAAAGATACTCGCCGTTATACTGTCGTTTCTGCCCGTACTCACTTTCGCTCAGGCAAATCAGTTCTCCAACCCTGCGGCAAGTCGTGCTTTTGCCGACGTGTTCAGTGTCGATAACGCCGCATTCGCACGAGACATACGAAAGGTGACCGATAAGGCTCAGGCGGCGTTTCTCAAGGAGTATATGGCGCTGATGAACTACACTGCGGCCAATAGCAAGGAGAACTACGATGCGTTCTTCGATGCTTCCGACAATGCCTTCGATGCCGCATACGGCTCAAAATATGAGGATAACCTGCTATGCCAGCTACACATACACAAATGTATGGTCTACATATACGACGGCAGCTTGCTCAGTGGGGGAATACAGTTCTGGAAGTCGTATAACGCATTCAAGACAGCCGAGAAGAAATACCCCACGTACGAGGGACAGTTGCCACTCCGAGGTCTCTACAACATTCTTTTTGCTCAGATACCCGAGAAGTGGAAGAGTTTAAAGGGTCTCTTAGGACTTGGAGAAGGTGACACGGCATTGGGATTACGGCAGTTGGAAGAGTACCGGCAGAAGGTGACCACAGTGCCAGGCGTGGGCGATGAAGCCGTCTTGTTCTCCTTCGCCAACATGTTTTTTAGTCACGAACAAGTGTTGCCCGAGCCAATATTGGCAGCCATACGCGCTAACGACGCTCCCGTCATACGCTACGCCTACGTGCTAAGTTGCGGACGGCAACAAGATGGCAAGACAGCAGTGGCGGCACTCGACTCTACGCCACAGATGGCATTTGAGCGATTTCCGTTGCTATATCATCAGAAAGGCAAGTACGCCTTGAGACAACTCAACCCTGATGAGACCATCAAGTGGGCCACACGCTTCCTCAGCACGTATAGAGGCGTATCCAACCGCAACTGGGCATACCTCGAAATGGCATACGCCTACATTCTCAAAGGAGATCGACTCAAAGCTCGTGATATGATAGCCCAATGCCAGGCCACACCATCTGATTTTGACATCGACATAAGGGCTCGTGAAGAGTCCAAACTCGCCATGGGCATGTCGATTAATATGTTGCGGGCGAGGTTCAACTTCGAGTTTGGCAACTTTGCGCAATCTCTCGCCATGCTAAAGACGTTCACACCCTCTGTGACCGAATCCGCTGAATATTTCTTCCGCATGGCACGTGCTGAAGATAAGCTCTCACATCCCGATGTCGCACTTCTATTCTACGATCAAGCCATTGCTTTCTCGTCATCAAGTAAACGCTATTTTGGCCCTTACGCTGCCGTCCATGCTGCCGATATATGCATCAAACAGGGGCGCAAGAAGAAGGCTGCCGACTATCTCGTGAAGGCTCGAAAACTCAATAACGGTGAATACAAAAAAGAACTTGACCAAAGGATAGAATTAGCCGAACGCAAACTCAAATAGCCTCCACTCATCAACACGCACAAAAAACGGTCGCCCTGTGCAAGCAAGGCGACCGTTCTATATTCAAGTATGGCTCAAAGGGCTATAAGCCCTTGGCTGCTTACTCAGCTACAGCAGCAGAGTCAGCGGGAGCAGCAGTGCTGTCAGCAGCGGCAGCGGTGCTGTCATTCTGGCAGCAAGCCTTGGTGCTGTCGTTCTGGCAGCAGGCAGGAGCCTCAGCGTTAGCGTTCTCGGTGTTGGATTGGGTGTTGCCAGAGCAGGCAACGAGCATTGCAGCAACAGCTGCGATTGCGAACAGATTCTTCATAATAGTTTATTTGATTAATGTTGTTGTAGTCACACCTGTGAAAACACCGCAAAGTTATCCTTTTAGTGATATGAAAGTACAACCTTAATGTATTTTTTTCGTTAAAAATACTTCGCGCGTCCACTTTTTCAGGCTGATGTGCGTATTTATACTTACTCATCAACGCAAATATTGCCCCTATCACGTTGATTTATACTCCATACGATACCACCCACTGTGATTATTTAGCTACTTTCGCGTATCATGCTCGCTCCCCATTAGTCGTATGGCCAAGAAGCCCAAAAAGATAAAGTACAAAGAGGCACGACACAACCACCTCTGCATAGCGTTTAGCGACCGTGAACTGGACGCCATAGACGAGTATTGCCGACTCTTCAATAAACCTACACGTGCTGCCGTAATCCGCGAGGGCGCTGTCCGATTTGTCCGTCAGTATATTATCGACCGCAAGACCAATCTCTTTCCCGAATACGATGATCCTATGCAGCATGTTGAGGAGTCAACAACTCCATACAATTCAACGCCCACTGCTGAACGACCTGCCCCCGTTGACCTCACACCCTCACTATTCGACAATCCTGATCTCCAATAGCCTATGCCCTTGCTTACTGACGAAGAGAGACATGCCAGACTCAAAACTTACTACTCGATAAGCGAAGTGGCCACAGCGCTCGGCGAATCTGAAAGTTGCATACGCTATTGGAATAAGGAGTTTGCCTCGTACGTCAAACCATTCCGCAATAAGAAGGACAACCGCCTGTTCACTGACAAAGACATCGCCGCATTGCGCTCAATTAAGTACCTCTTACGTGAGCGCGGCATGACGATAGTTGGAGCTCGTGAATGCCTTGCTTCGTCAAAGCGCACTAAGTGTAACCCAGAGGACACTGATGTTGCCGACACCACTCTCGCAACCAAGGCGGAGGTCATAGCCCGTCTTCAGGCTATACGCGAGAAATTGCTCAGCATTGATCGTTATCTATAAGCCAATGAACACAGTACGTGACATCATCCAGGCACTCGACACCGTATTCCCTCTCTCCACCCAAGACTCATGGGATAATAGTGGGTTGTTGGTGGGCGACGATGCGGCCGAGGCCCATGCCATCCTCCTTGCTGTCGACATCACTGAGGGTGCTCTCGATGAGGCGGTCGCCCGTGGTTGTGACATGATAGTGAGCCATCATCCGTTGATGTTCAAAGGTCTGAAGCGTCTGACTGGCAGCAATGCCGAACAGCGTATAGTGATGCGTGCCTTGCGAGAGGGTATTGCCTTGGCGGCTTTTCATACACCTGCCGACAAGAGCCTTGAGGGCACAAGTGCTACACTGGGTCGCATGATAGGTCTCGATGGCTTTCACGTTCTCGCCCCAGAGGGTGAGTCGCTTTGCAAGATTGTGGTGTATGCACCAATAGAAAATGCGGAGGCGATAGTTGATGCCCTGGCAGCTGGTGGAGCGGGTCATATTGGCAATTATAGCCACTGCGTATGGACAGTCGATGGCATGGGACGTTTCAAGGCCGAGGATGGCGCAAATCCTTACGTGGGGGCGTTAGGTGAGGTTCATCACGAGGCCGAGTCACGTGTTGAGGCGATATGTCCTAAACGTTTGGTCGGGCGTGTTGTGGCAAGCGTCGTGGCAGCGCATCCGTATGAAGAGCCGGCAATAGACGTCATCCCGTTGGCGAATACTAACAAAAGGGTGGGCTACGGGGTATACGCAGATTACTCAACGCCCATGCCGAGGGAGCATTTCTTGAGGTTGCTCAAAGAGAGCTTGGAATGTAAGGTATTGCGTTATGCAGGTGACGGAGAAACTATTAGGCGTGTGGCAATATGCACAGGCAGCGGCAGCGAGTTCGTCTCGGACGCCATAGCGGCTGGAGCTGACGCCTACATTACGGCCGACATGAAATATCACCAGATGATGGATGCAGCTGAGAAAATCATGGTGATAGATGTTGGACATTATGAGAGCGAAAGTCTGACTAAGCAGATATTCAACGGCATACTATCAAGAAAATTATCTAATTTTGCCCGTTGCGAGATATACCAAAACGCAAACCCGATAAAATACTATTAGCACATATATGGCAAGCAGCGAAGTAAAGAACGTCAAAGAGTTGCCCATAGAGCAGAAACTCAAGGCACTCTATGACCTCCAGAAGGTGAGCTCAGAGATTGACAAGATCCGTATCCAGAGAGGTGAGCTTCCTCTCGAGGTGGAGGATCTTGAGGATGAATTGGCTGGCCTGCAGACGCGCGTCAACAACTACAACGACGAGATCCGCAAGCTGAACTCTCTTGTGGTGGACCTGAAGAACAAGATTAAGGAGGCTGAGGGCCAGATTAAAAAGTACGAGGGACAGCAGAACTCCGTCCGCAACAACCGTGAGTTTGATGCCATCTCGAAGGAGATTGAGTTCCAAGACCTCGACAAACAGTACAACGAGAAGCGCATACGTGAGTATACGGCCGAGATACACCATAAGCAGGAACTCCTCGAGGACGCTAAGGCGCGTATAGAGGATCGTCAGGGTGACCTTGATGTCAAGAAGGCAGAGCTCGACACCATCGTGGCTGAGACACGCCAGAAGGAGGAGGCACTTGAGGCTCAGGCTGAGGAGATCAGCAAGAAGATTGACCAACGCTCTCTCGACGCCTTCCATAGGATTCGTGGCAACGCCCACAATGGTCTCGCCGTCGTATCTGTTGACCGTGACGCATGTGGTGGCTGTTTCAACCACATTCCACCGCAGCGCCAGCTTGACATAAAGATGCGCAAGAAGATCATCATCTGCGAATATTGTGGCCGTATCCTTGTGGACGACTTTGACAGAACCGATGTCGAGGAGCCTGCTAAGAAAGAGGCTGCAAAGTAATCACACGTCCACGCTGAAGCCGGCTCACCATGATGATAGAGATTGACGGCAAGGTTATCAGCACAGAAGTCTTCCGTCGGCGTTTCATCTGCGACATTAGCAAGTGCAAAGGCATCTGTTGCTACGAAGGTGACAGTGGTGCCCCTCTTGAGGATGACGAGCGTGAGCGACTTGAAGAAGTCTATCCTGTTGTCAAGAAGTACCTCTCGCATGAAGAAAAGGACGAGATAGCGAAGCAAGGATTATATGTCGTCGATTCTGACGGTGACCTTGTGACGCCAATCATACGTGGTTGTGAGTGTGTCTACTCTAACCATGAGGCTGATGGCACGTGGACATGCGCCATTGAGAAGGCTTACCGGGAGGGCAAGACCACGTGGCGTAAGCCTATATCATGCTATCTTTATCCCATCAGAGTGAGCAAGACTCGCAAATATGAGATGCTTAATTTTCATGAGTGGGAGGTGTGCCGTGCGGCAATGGAGCTTGGTGAGAAGGTGGGGACACCAGTCTACAAGTTCTTGCGTGAGCCTCTTATAGCCAAATATGGCGAGGAGTTCTACCACGAGCTCGAGGAAGTGGAGCAAGAACTCATAAACCAGCACATAATTTAATAGCTACCAATAAAATATATACACAGTATAAAAGAAACCATTGATATATGGGAAGAGCGTTTGAATACCGTAAGGCCCGCAAGCTGAAGCGTTGGGGCAACATGGCCAAGACATTCACTAAGCTTGGCAAGGAAATCATCATAGCCGTCAAGGCTGGTGGCCCTGACCCCCACTCGAACTCTAAGCTGCGTGCCATCATTCAGAACGCAAAGGCCGAGAACATGCCCAAGGAGAATATTGAGCGTGCTATCAAGAAGGCCACAAGCAAAGATCAGGCAGATATCAAGGAGATGGTATACGAGGGCTATGGCCCACACGGTATAGCTATTCTCATCGAAACGGCTACTGACAATACCAACCGTACTGTAGCTAACATCCGTAGCTACTTCACGAAGTTGGGCGGCACACTCGGCACATCGGGCAGCGTCTCGTTCATGTTCGAACATAAGAGCTTCTTCAAGGTCAAGAATAAGGAGGGCGTGAACCTTGAGGAACTGGAATTGGAGCTCATCGACTTTGGCGTTTCTGAGGTGTTCCTTGATGAGGAGGAAGACCAGATAAACATCTATGGTGAGTATGAGAGCTTCGCTCAGGTGCAGAAATACCTCGAGGACAACGGCTTCGAGATTGTCAGTGCGGAGTTTGTGCGCATACCGACCGACACTAAGACCCTTGCTGATGACGAGGTGGCAGGTGTGGTCAAACTCCTGGCACGCCTTGAGGAGGATGAGGACGTTACGAACGTCTATCACACCATGGCGAACGACATACCCGACGAGGAGTAGTCGGAGAAACGCTTTTTCGTTCTAAAAGACGGAAAAACAGTGCGGTGGCTTGCGTAAATCGGCATAAAGATTTAACTTCGCAACGTCAAATTAACTCAATAATATATGTACCTCGACAAAGAGAAGAAGCAAGAGATCTTCGGTCAGTACGGAAAGTCTAACACTGACACTGGCTCACCAGAAAGCCAGATAGCATTGTTCTCGTTCCGTATCAACCACCTCACTGAGCACATGAAGCTCAACAAGAAAGATACTGCTACGAACTACTCGCTCAAGAAGCTTATCGGCCGTCGTCGCCGTATGCTCAACTACCTCAAGGATCGCGACATCAACCGCTATCGTGAGGTTGTAGCTAAGCTTGGCTTGCGCAAGTAAGCAGGGAACTTTCGCTCTTGCGAAGAAAAGAATCCGTCTCGGGGTGACCCGAGGCGGATTTATGCTTTATTTGGGGGGGAGATGGGAATGGTAGCCTGTTAAGTGTTGACGTTGTGATTTAAGAAGGAAACGGCGTCACCCATGACTGTATGAGTGACGCCGTGTAAGGTGCATGAGTTGCTATTTAGAGAGCTTTTTATTCCACTTGCTGATGACTTTGAGGGTGGAGAGGTCGGAGGAGAAGACGGAGTTGAGACCTTGGGCTTCTTGGGCAGGGTCGCCAGTGTAGGGGTCGCCCACTTGCCAGTCGTCATGCTCGGGGGTAGCGTCGCCACCCCATCCCCAGAAGTTGCAGCCAGCGAAGAATCCGCCACTCTTGCGTGCGTCGTTGATGAGGCTGAACACGTAATCGTAGTAGTCGTCGCGGACTGTGGTTTGTGCCTCCTTGCTGAATGAGAACCCGTCACGCGGAAACCCGAACTCCTCCATGACGAGGGGTTTGTGGAGCTTGGCAGATACGATGAGGTGGCTATCGATATACTCCTTGGTGTTGGCGCAGGCACGTTTCAGATCGGAGCGCAGGTGACGTGCACGAGCCCATCCCCAGTTATAAGGCCATAGATGGATATTCATGTAGTCTATGTTCTTGTCGGCACAGATGCGTTCGTAGAGTGACATGTCGCCTTCGCATCCCCATGAGCCTTCGCTGCCTATGCTTATGAGGTGGTTAGGGTCGAGGGTGCGTATGAGAGCAGAGGCTTCGGCAAGCCATTGCGCAAAAGGCTCTTTGGCCTCTTGGCTGAAAGCGCGGGGCTCGTTGCCTATCTGCCAGCTCATGATGGCTGGGTCGTCGGTATATTTCTTGCCAGTGTAGCGGTTTGTGCGGTTGATGATGAAGCGGACGTAGTCGTAGAACAACTCGTGGGCTTTGGCGTTGGCAGCATAGTGTGAGACGAAGTCCATATAGGCGGGGTAGCCGGCTTCGTTGGGGCGTGGAGCTATGCCTGCGCTTGCATGCTGGAGATAGAAGGAATAGCCTCCGCTCCATTCCCAGGAGTTGTTGAGGTAGAGTACGGCGACCATGTCTCGTTTGCCCATCTCCATAAGGAGGTAGTCGAGGCCGGCGAGAATGGTGTCGTTGTATACGCCTGGGGCTATTTGGAGGGTTGGCTCAACTTTGGTCTTGACACCTCGCTCACCGTCGGAGCCGACGAGGATGCGGAGGTTGTCCATGCCTGCTGCTTTGAGATTGTCGAGTTCACGGGTGAGGCGTGCACGGTCGCCCCCTTGTCCTTCGGAGGCGAGAATCGCGCCATACCAGAAGTTAGTGCCGACGTAGTAGTAGGGTTTGCCATTGCGCTCGAAGTGCCCGTCTTTCACGCTGACGAAGTCGCTTTGGGCGAGGGCGAGAGAAGAGAAGGAGAGGAGCGCCGTGATGGATAGGAGGAGACTCTTCATGATTAGGAAGGTATTATGAGGTTATAGATGGCTCTCGAGGAGCTTGGCTTGACCGTCGGGTGTTATAGTGAGGGAGCGGGTGGAGGCGGGAACGAGGGCGGCCTCGTGGGGATGGAGGATGACAGCGGAGCCGTCGGTTGAGGAGAGGCAGCAAGTGCCGTCGAGTGTCATGAGTATCTTGAAGGAGTCGACGGAGGAGAAGTCGAGCGTCATGGGCTTGGTGGGGCGGAGTAGGGATGTGGTGAAGAATGGGGAGCGGACAATCTCGGTGGGTTGGTCGGGTGTCTCTGTGTAGTGGGAGTAGGGGTCGGGTGTCGTCTCGCCAAAATGTATGGCTTGGCGGGCGAGGTCGGTGTGAAGTTCACGGAGGTTGCCTTGGGCATTGCGACGGTTGTAGTCGTAGAGGCGGTATGTGACATCGGAGGATTGCTGAATCTCGGCGATGTAGGTGCCGCCACCGATGCCATGCACACGGCCTGCGGGAATGTAGAACACATCGCCCACATTGACTTGTACCTTGTTGAGGTAGTTCTCGATGGAGCCGTCTGCCACGGCTTTGGCGTAGTCCTTTTCGGCAAGGGGCTTGGCAAAGCCGTCGATGAGGCATGCACCTTTGAGGGCGTCTACGACGTACCACATCTCATTCTTGCCGAGTTTGCCGTGCACACGAGCTGCCATGGCGTCGTCAGGATGCACCTGGATGGAGAGGTCTTGGTGGGCATCGATGAACTTTATGAGGAGGGGGAAGGTGGTGTTGAATTTCTGGTAGGGGGCGTTGCCGAGGAGAGCTTCTTTCTGGTCTGTGAGGATTTGGGGAAGTGACATGCCGTTGAATTGGCCACCGTCGGCTATGGATTCAGAGCCTTTAACGGCAGATATGAGCCATGTCTCGCCACCCCATAGGGTAGGTTTGTAGATAGGTTTGAATTTTATTGTCTCCATGACTATTGTGCTAAAATAGTATTAGTGGTTGTCGCATAAGTATAAGTGCGACATGGTGTTATCGGAGTACAATAATAATCAGTTTGTTGTGTGGTGGCAAGGCGCATTTTATCATTATGTGGTAGGTATTTATCAAACAAGCCGCAGGGCTTATAGGGAAGCCGTGCGGCTTGTGTGGGATAAAAAATGCGCAGTATGGTAGGTTACCTGTTGGTCAGGGCTTGGACCATGGCACGTCGTTGGTCGTTGGGTAGTACGAAAGAGACGCCTTTGCCTTTTGGGGTTGAGTCGTTTTGGAGAGAGAAGGAGATGATGACATCGCTATCGTTCCACATAAGGGCGCGGAGGAGTTCACGACCCTCGCCAGCATCCTCGACCATCATCTCTTTCTCGGAGTCGCTTATGATGAAGTCGGGGTCGCAGATCTCTTTGCGCATGGCGGAGTAGCCTTCGGTGGCGACATCTTTGCGGAAGAACTCCACTTCGGCCTTGAACTTGCTGTCGTCGTGGGCAATCTTCTGCTCGCCAGTGACACCGATGCGTATGTCGGCACGGGTGTTGGCCTTAATGTAGAAGCCGTCGGCCTCGTAGGAGAACTTGTCTTGCGCATTGGCGGAGGTGGAGATTGCCAGGCCAAGGAACGCGAGGAGGGGGAAGAGTAACGCTTTCATTGTGTGCTGAATTATTGGTTAATAATAAGTTGTTTAACTATTTCCCATACGGCCATGCCAGTGGAGACGCTCACATTGAGTGAGTGCTTTGTGCCGAACTGGGGGATCTCGACGCAGGTGTCGACCTCGTTGACGACATCTTGTGAAACGCCATGAATCTCGTTGCCTACGACGAGGGCGTATTTGGCGGTAGGGGTGATGGATAGTTTCTCGAGACTGACGGAGCCGCGGGCTTGCTCGAGGGCGAGGGTGGTGAATCCGTCGGCTTTGAGGGAGCGGACGGCATCGAGGGCTGTGGGGCATTGTGACCAGGCTACGGAGTATTCGGCTCCGAGGGCAGTCTTATGTATCTCGGGGTGTGGGGGCGTGCCACATGCGCCGCATAGGATGATGGCTTGAAGGCGGAAGGCATCGGCAGTGCGGAAGAGCGAGCCTATGTTGTTGAGGCTGCGTATCTCGTCGGCGACAATGACGAGAGGTGTCTTGTCGGCTTGGTGGAACTCGTCGGTTGTGAGTCGTCCCATCTCTTCCATTAGTAGCTTTTGGCGTGTTGCCATGGGTGTGTATGGTGCTTTTCAGATTAAGTATAATCGCAATTTAGACATTTTTACTGAAATAAGGGGCGTGGTGATTGGGTAAAAATGGGTAAAGGGGGTAAATTTGTGGGCTTTAATGAGGCGTGGCTGGAATATGCCGTAGGTCTCGGAAAGGATAAGACAATGACGATAAACGAGATACAGGATGAGATAGTGGACCAGTTTTCGGCCTACGAAGACTGGACGGATAAGTATTCGTTGCTGATAGAGTTGGGTAACGACATGGAGGCGTATCCTGAGGAACACAGGAAGCAGGAGTACGTCATAGAGGGATGTCAGAGCACGGTGTGGATATATTGTGAGGAGGGGAAGGATGGGACATTGACATTCAGGGGGGACAGTGACGCGATAATAGTGAAGGGGATAGTGGCATTGCTGCTGAAAGTGGTGGACGGTCAGAAGGCTCAGGATATAGAGAACGCAGAGTTATACTTCATAGACAAGATAGGGTTGAAGGATAACTTGACGCCCACGCGGTCGAACGGGTTGCTGGCGATGATAAAGCAAATAAGGCTGTATGCGATGGCATACGCGGCGAAGGAGAGGAAAGAATAGGGTATGGCGATGGAAGAGAAGCAAGAAACGGCGGAAACGGGGAAGAGCATAGAGCAGCTCGTGATAGAGCAGCTGAAGACGATATATGACCCCGAGATACCGGTGAACATATATGACCTTGGGCTGATATACAAGCTTGAGGTATCGACGGACAATGAGGTGAGAATATTGATGACATTGACGGCGCCTAACTGCCCTGTGGCGGACAGCTTGCCGGAGGAGGTCATGGAGAAGTTGAAGACGATACCTGGTGTGGCGAGTGTGGAGGTGAACTTGACCTTTGACCCAGCGTGGTCGGAGGAGAATCTGACGGACGAGGCTCGCCTGGAGATGGGGTTGTTGTAGGAGTGGGTGTCGGGAGACGAAATAATCCCCCGCTGGGTATGGACTCAGCGGGGGATTGGTGTATGTGTGGGATTAGAACTTGAGGTCTACTTTGCCTTCCTGCTCGGTTAGGTTGTCGGCTTGAGGTTGTGCCTTGGGGTCGGGGCCGTATTCGTTCTCACCCTTGGTGCCTGGGAGGACGAGGGCTACGAACATGGCGATGGCGCAGAGGGCTAATAGAACACAGGCGATGATGAAAGCGGGGAGGTATTTGTCGCTCATGCCGTCCAACATGAACATGACGTACTCAACGACGAAGAAGATGGAGGCGGCAATGAAAACGAGATACCACCATCCGGAGCGGTTGATGTCGTGAAGGCGGCGGACAACAAGTGCTATTGAGGGAATGAGGATGTAGAGGCTCCAGAGTAAGGAGATCACGTTGACGATGATTGAGGGGATGTTAATGCCAGAGGAATTGGAAACAGTGCTGGCGAAGTAGGAGATGACTTGGATGGCGAGATTGATGATGATGCTGAAGAGGTAGAAGAGCCAGTATTCGCGGCGGCGTGCACGGCCAGAGAAGTTGGCGAAGTTGGTGGTGAGAATGGACTTGACGTAGTCCATCATGCTTGGTTGGTTATTTGCCATAATAGAGAGTTTTGTTTACGCAAACATAATAAAAATGCATCGGAATGTCAAAGATTCCGATGCATTGGGTATTAAAGTCTTGGGAAATGGGTGTTACGCCTGAGTCTTGGGATTATTGCCCCACTTGTTGGAGCCTGCTACGCCCTCTTGCGCCCAGAAGACGATGAGGATGATAGTGCCGACAAAGGGGACGAGGCTGATAAGCTGGAACCAGCCAGAGCGTCCGGTGTCGTGGAGGCGGCGTGCGCCAGCGGCGAGAGTGGGGACGATGAGGGCGAGACCAGCGAGACCACCGATGAGGCTGATGACCATGCCGACGTAGGGGATGCGACCGAGAATGCCGACAACAACGTAAAAGACGCATGTGGCGAGGTAGAAATACCAGAACTCCTCGCGACGAGCGCGACCAGTGAAGTCAGCGAACTTCTCTGTGATACACCTCTTGGTGTATAGAATTATCTTATCCATGGTTAGTAAAGTATTATAATGTCAGTGCAAAGATAGGGGGAATATGTGGAAAATGGTGAGGGAAGGGAAGAAAAAATGCGGGAGTGTGGTGGAAAATAAAAAGACCGTCCTGGGAGGGGCGGTCTTAGGTAGTGGAACTCGTGTGTGGAGTTACTTGGCCTTGCCTTGGTTGGCTACGGCCTCTTGGAGTTTCTTAATCTCCTCGGGGTCGCCTACGAAGTAATCCTTGGTGAGTTTGTAGGTCTTGTCGTCGAACTCGAAGCAATAGGGGATTGCGGTGGGGAGGTTGAGGGAGACGATATCCTGGTCGGATATGCCCTTGAGGAACTTGATGATGCCGCGGAGTGAGTTGCCGTGAGCGACGACAACGATGTTGTCGACTTTCTTGAGCATAGGGAAGATTTCGCTCTTCCAGTAGGGCAGTGCGCGCTCGATGCAGTCTTTGAGGCTCTCGGTGCGAGGGATTTCGCAGTCGGGGACATAGCTGGCGTAGCGTGGGTCTTTAGTTGCGCTACGGTCGTCGTTGTCGGGGATGGGGTTGGGAGCTACGTCGTAGCTGCGGCGCCATATCTTGACTTGCTCGTCGCCGTACTGTTTGGCTGTCTCGGCCTTGTTAAGGCCTTGGAGGTTGCCGTAGTGCTTCTCGTTGAGGCGCCAGGACTTCTGTACGGGAATCCAGTCGAGGTCCATCTGGTCGAGGACATTGTTGAGGGTCTTCACGGCACGCTTGAGGAAGGAGGTGTAGGCGATGTCGAAGGTGAAGCCTTGCTCTTTGAGGGTTTTGCCAGCCTTCACAGCCTCGGCGATGCCGGCCTCGGTGAGGTCGACGTTGGTCCAGCCGGTGAAGCGGTTCTCGAGATTCCAGGCGCTTTGGCCGTGGCGGATAAGAACGATTCTCTTCATTGTTATCTATATTATGTATTGTGCGATATATACGAGTGCAAAGATAATTATGTTGGGGGAGAAAATTGGGGAAAGGAGGAGGGAAATGGGGGGTAGGTCATTTGTCGAGGCCGAGGAGGCGTTTGATGTCGTAGAGTTTGTTGAGGGCGTCGCGAGGGGTGAGGTTGTCGATGTCGAGGTCGGCGATTTCGTTGCGGATGCTCATGACGAGGGGGTCGTCGAGTTGGAATAGTGAGAGTTGGACGGGGGCGTTGGATATTTTTTCGGAGGTGTTGTCGACGTTCTTGAAGCCTTTGCGTGGGGTGGGGGAGGTGGGTGCGGGTGTGTCGCGTTGGCTTTCGAGTTTGGAGAGTATTTCGTCGGCTCGGTCTACGACGGAGCGTGGCATGCCGGCGAGTCGGGCCACGTGAATGCCGAAGCTGTGAGCGGAGCCACCTGGGACGAGTTTGCGTAGGAAGATGACTTTGCCTTGCGCCTCTCGCACGGAGACGTTGAAGTTTTTGATGCGGTGGTACATCTTCTCCATGTCGTTGAGCTCGTGGTAGTGCGTGGCGAAGAGGGTTTTGGCTTGTGCGCGGTCGTTGTTGTGGAGGAATTCGACTATTGCCCAGGCGAGTGATATGCCGTCGTAGGTGCTTGTGCCGCGTCCGAGTTCGTCGAAGAGGACGAGACTGCGTGGGGTGACGTTGTTGAGGATGTTGGCGGCCTCGGTCATTTCGACCATGAAGGTGCTCTCACCTTGTGAGAGGTTGTCGCTTGCGCCTACGCGTGTGAAGATTTTGTCGACTATGCCTATTGTGGCGGCTTGCGCTGGGACGTAGGAGCCGCATTGTGCGAGGAGGACGATGAGTGCGGTTTGTCGTAGGAGCGCGCTCTTGCCTGCCATGTTGGGGCCGGTGACGATGACTATTTGCTGGTTGGACTTGTCGAGGTGGAGGTTGTTGGAGACGTAGGTGTCGCCATCGTGCATGAGGCGTTCGATGACTGGGTGTCGGCCTTCGGTGATGTCTATGACGTCGTCGTCGGTGATGTTGGGGCGGCAGTAGTTGAAGTCGACAGCGTTGCGGGCGAAGGTGTGGAGGACGTCGATCTCGGCGAGTTGGGTGGCGTTGGACTGGACTGTGGCGAGGTTGGCGTTGAGTTCGGCGAGGAGCTGGGAGTATATTTGGGCCTCGATGGCCGCGATGTTTTGGTCGGCGCCGAGGATTTTCTCCTCGTATTCTTTGAGTTCGGGGGTGACGTAGCGTTCGGCGTTGGTCATGGTCTGCTTGCGGATCCAGTCGGCGGGGACTTTATCCTTGTGGGTGTTGCGGACTTCGATGTAGTAGCCGAATACGTTGTTGTAGGCGACGCGGAGGGAGGGTATGGAAGTCTCGGTGGCGAGTTTCTCTTGGAGGAGGTTGAGGTAGTCTTTGCTGGAGGAGGATATTAGTCGGAGGTTGTCGAGTTCGGAGGACACGCCGTTGGCTATGACGCCGCACTTTTGGATTGTGGTGGGCGGGTCGGGTACGATGTCGTGCTCGATACGTTGGCAGAGGTGGTCGCAGTTGTCGAGGGCGTTGACGAGGCGTGCGAGTTGTCCGTTGGGGGCGGCTGTGGCTATGGCGTCTTTGAGGGAGGGGATGGCTTGGAGTGCGCGGCGGAGCATTACGACTTCGCGTGGGGTGATGCGTAGGCAGGCTATTTTGCCTACGAGGCGCTCCATGTCGCCCACTTGCTTGAGGAGGTCGGTGACTTGTGCTGTGAGGGAGGGGTTGGCGATGAACTCGGCTACGGCGTCGTGTCGGTGTCGGATGGCGTTGACGTTGCGTAGAGGCATTACGAGCCATCGTTTGAGGAGACGTGAGCCCATGGGGGTTGTGGAGCGGTCTTCTATGTCGGCGAGTGAGCTTGAGTCGCCGCGTCCGTCATTGAAGATTTCCAGGTTGCGTATGGAGAATTTGTCGAGCCACACGTAGGATTGCTCGTCGATACGTTGCAGGCGTGATATGTGGGCTTGTCCGTCGTGCTGGGTGACATCGAGGTAGTAGAGGATGGCGCCGGCGGCAGTTATGCCGGCTGACTGGTTGTCGATGCCGAAGCCTTTGAGGCTTTGGGTGCCGAAATGCTTGAGGAGACGTTCGAGGGCGGATTGAGGTTGGAAGGCCCAGTCGTCGAAGGGGTATGTGGTCCACTTGGGGCCGAAGGCGTCGATGAAGGATTGTCGGTGTCCTTTCTCGAAGAGGATTTCTTTTGGGCGGAAAGTGGCGAGGAGGCGGTCGGCGTAGTGGGTGTTGCCCTGCCCCATGAGGAATTCGCCGGTTGATATGTCGAGGAAGGCTATGCCGACGCAGGCTGGGGTGAAGTTGACGCAGCAGAGGAAGTTGTTTTCGCCTGTGACGAGGACGCCGTCGGTCATAGCCACGCCTGGTGTGACGAGTTCTGTTATGCCGCGTCGGACAATGCCTTTGGCGGCCTTAGGGTCTTCGAGTTGGTCGCATACGGCTACTCGGAGGCCTGCGCGTACGAGTTTGGGGAGGTAGGTGTCGAGGGCGTGGTAGGGGAAGCCGGCGAGGGCACCGAGTTCGGGGTTGGTGCCGCTGCGTTGTGTGAGGGTTATGCCGAGGATCTTGGCGGCTTTGGGGGCGTCGTCGAGATAAGTTTCGTAGAAGTCGCCGACCCTGAAGAGGAGCATGGCGTCGGGATGTTTGGCCTTGATGCTCATGTATTGGCGCATCAGGGGCGTATCGGAGAAGTTCTTTTTGGCCATCGTGGTGCAAAGTTAAGATTTAGTCTTTGGAATAAGGCGGGTGTTAATTATCTTTGGTAGGCAAACGAAATAAAGGTGAAAGATATGAAGACGAAAGAAGAGATAGTAGAGAATTGGCTGTCGCGGTATACGGGGAGGCAGTTGAGCGAGTATCCTGGTTATGTGTTGTTGACGAACTTCATGAACTATGTGGAGATGTTCGCGGAGATGTTTGGGGTGGAGGTGAAGAGGGGTTGCAGCATGCCGAACGCGATAGCTGAGGGTGTGGCGATAATAAATTTTGGGATGGGTAGTCCTAATGCGGCGACTATTATGGATTTGCTTCAGGCTATACATCCGAGGGCGGTGTTGTTTTTGGGCAAGTGTGGTGGGTTGAAGAAGAAGAATAATCTTGGTGATTTCATATTGCCGATAGCGGCCATCAGGGGAGAGGGCACGAGTAATGATTATTTTCCGCCGGAGGTGCCTGCGTTGCCTGCGTTCTCGTTGCAGAGGGCGGTGTCGGGGGCGATAAGGGATCATGGGCTTGATTATTGGACTGGGACGGTGTATACGACTAACAGGAGGGTGTGGGAGCATGATGATGTGTTTAAGCGCAGGTTGGAGATGATGCGTGCTATGGCGGTGGATATGGAGACGGCGACGTTGTTCACGGTGGGATTTCATAATGAGATACCTACGGGTGCGTTGTTGCTTGTGAGTGATCAGCCGATGATTCCGGAGGGTGTCAAGACGTCGGAGAGTGATAAGAGGGTTACGGCGAATTACGTCAGGCCGCATTTGGAGATAGGGATTAAGGCGTTGCAGGAGATAGAGCGGAATGGCAATTCGGTGAAGCATCTAAAGTTTTAGGGTATGGGCGTGATGAGTCAGGATGAGATCATGAAGGAGTTGCGGGCTGGGAAGTATCGGCCTGTGTATTTGCTTCATGGTGAGGAGCCGTATCCGATAGATGTTGTGAGCGGGTATATTGAGGGTCATGCGATGGGGGAGGGTGAGCGGACGTTTAATCAGACGGTGGTGTATGGGAGGGATACTACGGGGCGGAAGATAGCGTTGGAGTGCGATCAGTATCCGACGTTTGCGGAGCGGCGTGTGGTTATTGTGCGTGAGGCGCAGGCTACTCAGGGGTTGGGGGAGTTGGAGGGGTATGTGGGCCGATGTTTGGAGAGTACGGTTTTGGTGTTGTGCCATAAGTATAAGCTTGTGGCGAAGAATACGAAGCTGTATAAGGCGATAGATAAGGCGGGGGGTGCGATTATGGAGACTAAGGCGTTGTATGACAATCAGATGCCGAGTTGGATAGCGAGTTATGCGATGAAGGCTGGGTATTCGATAGAGGATAAGGCGGCAGAGTTGTTGGCGGAGCATGTTGGGACGAGCATGGGGGATGCGGCGGGTGCGATAGAGAAGATCAGGGCGGCTGTGGGGCCTGGTTTGAAGGTGATAACGAGCGCGATGGTGAGTGAGAATGTTGGGATTAGCAAGGAGTATAACGCGTTTGAGTTGCGTGACGCGTTGTTTAGGCGAGACAGGGGGAGGGCGATGCGGATAGTCAAGGCGTTTGGGATGAATGAGAAGGCGAACCCTGTGCAGGTGGTGTTTGCGACGTTGTATAATGGTTTTGACCATTTGTTTACGTATTGCTATACGCGGTCGAAGACTGGGAGTGAGGATGAGGCTGTGAAGGCGGCGTTGGCTGTTGGGGAGCGTAGCCAGTATATGGTTCAGCGTAATTTTGGTGCGGCGTCGCGGTTGTATACGGCGTCGGATTGCATGCGTATTATGCAGTTGTTGTCGGATTATGATATGCGTTCGAAGGGGTATAGGTGGCCGGAGACGTCGGGGCGTGACATGTTGGTGGACGTAGTTAGCCGGATATTGGGATAATGGAAAGATAAAAAGAGTATATTTGTAGTGATTAGATAGTGAGTATCAACCTTAAATAACCACAAGATATGGCAAGTATATGCGCTAAGCAGTTTCAGTATGCTGGTACGGATGATTTTGATGAGCCGTTGGATCAGCAGATTAACAAGTTCATAGCCCAGGAGGGGTTGAAGGCTGAGGAGATCGTGGATATCAAGTATGAGGGTCACTCTGCTCTGGGTGTGAACACGTATTCGGCTTTGCTGGTGTATAAGAAGTAGGCTGAATAGGGATGTAAAGGGAGCCGTGCGTCGGGAGTGGCGCACGGCTCTTTTTTGGTGTTGTTTGGGGAGTGTAAGTGGGTGAGGGATAGGTTTTTGGGGTTGTTGAGGCGGGTGTTTTATGCTTCAGTGATGCTTCGAGTATGCTTCAAGTATGCTTCGGGGATGCATATTTCGTTAGTGTTGGTAGGGGGTTGGTAGGGTGTTGGTAGGATATAGAGATTACTTGTTGTGGAGGGTGAGTCGTCGGCTGGAGATGTAGAGTCCGGGTTGGGTGGGGTGAGAGCCTACGGGTCGGCCTTGGAGGTCGTAGTAGGTGGTGGGTTGGTTGTCGTAGACGGGTTGTGAGAGTGTGGTGGCGACTTTGACTTTGCCGGACCATCCGTTGTCTTCGGTGTAGAGGTGTTCGTAGCCTGTGGGGACGGAGACTTCGACTGCGCCGTAGTCGTTGAAGCTTGAGGCGTCGATGGTTGGGATGGTGGTGGTGCCTTCGCAAGTGAGTGTGAGGTTGTTGGCGTGGCTTTTGAAGGCGTTTTGTCCTACTGTCTCGACGCCGTCGCCGAGGGTGACGTTGGAGAGTTCGTGGGAGTTTTCGAAGGCGTATTCGCCTATTGTCTTGACTGAGCCTGGGATGTAGATTTCAGTTATTTTGGACTGTGAGAAGGAGTTGGCGCCGATGGAGGTTACACCGTCGGAGATGGTGATGGAGGTTGCACCGTAGCAGTAGCGGAATGCTTCGTCTTGGATGGTGGAGACTCGTCCGGGTATGGTGATGGATTCGAGGGCTTCGCATTGGCGGAAGGCACCTTGCTCGATGGTCATTTTGGCGGAGCCGTCGCCTTGTTCGATGGTTAGGGATTGGAGGGCGAAGCACCATTGGAAGGCGGATTGTCCGATGCGTGTCACAGAGGCGGGAATGGTGAATGAGGTGAGGGCGTCGCATTGCTCGAAGGCGTAGTCGCCAATGTCGGTGAGTTGGCTTGGGGAGGCGATGGTGACGGATTGCAGTTTTTTGTCTTGTTGGAAGGCGTTGCTGCCTATTGTCTGGAGTGTGGAGGGTAGGGAGACGGATTGGAGGTTGGAGCAGAGGTAGAATGCTGAGCCACCTATGGAGGTTACGCCTTCGGGGATTACGACTGAGGTGAGGCCGGAGCAGAGTTGGAAGGCGTTGCTGGCGATGGTCTTGAGAGAGGAGGGTAGGGAGATGGATTTGATGCTTGTGCAGTTGTAGAAGGCAGATCCGCCGATGGAGGTTATGCCTTCGGAGATGGTGACGGAGGTGATGTCGGTTGCGCTCATGAATACGCCGCCCTCGATTTTAGTTACTTCCACGTCGATGCCTTGTACGCCGTATTCAGTGCCGTCGATGGTGACGGTGGCGGGGATGGTGATGTCGCCCTTGGCGCCTACTACGCTTTTGAGTGAGGCTACTTGTGTGGTGGAGCCGTCGTTGGAGGTGACGGGCTTGATGGTGTAGGTCCATGTGGCGTTGCCTACCTTGATGGACTTAGTGGCGGATGTTGCGGCGAGGGTTGTGGTGAAGGACATGAGGATTGCCGCGATAGAGAAGAATAGTTGTTTAGGGGTGCTGGTCATAATAGTGTTGTATTATTAAAGGCGTTAGAGTTTGTTAAGACAACGAGCAAAGATAAGTGAAAAGAGCAATAGATATGGTAGACAAATGTTCTAAATATGAACATTGTGCGTAATAAAATGTCATAGGTGTGCAATATTTATCAAAGGATGGTATTATCTTATCATGCTATGGTGGTGGAAGTTCTTTCGTTGAAGAAAAGAGGTCGATGGAAGAAGAAATGGTTCAAGGAGGGTGAATGGGGGTTATATTTGCGACATGATAAGGAATATAGCAGCAGTGGTGGTTATGATGGCGTGCGTCGTGGCGCATGGTCAGACGATGGTGGAGCGAGACAGCTTGATGCGAGAGGCGACTCGGTGGCGTGATGTGGCTAACTATCAGGAGGCTATAAACACGTATGCGAAAGTGAAGAGTGACGAGGCTCGGTTGGCTATGGCGGACACGTATTACGAGATGGGTAATATTGTGGCGGCGTTGGACAGGGCCAAGTGGTTGCAGGAGGATGAGGGGTTCACGTTGAAAGATGACGCTCGGCTTATTGAGGCGAGATGTAGGGAGCGGCAGGGGTTTGACAGTGCGGCGCGGCGGATATATAGGCAGTTGGCTAATGCGGGGCATGCCGAGGCGGCGTATTACTATGCGGCGATGATGTTGAAACGTGGGAGCGTGGAGGAGGCGGGTGAGATGTGCCAGAGGGCGATACGTCGTGACCCGATGTTGACGCCTGCTCATTTGCTGTTGTCGGAGGTGGAGACGGCTCGTGGGCATAGGTATCAGGCGATGTTGCCGCTAATGCGTTATCTGTTGATGGCGAGTGACGAGGGTAGGATGAGGAACGCGGAGCGGCTGGTGGATATGTGGAAGAGGGGGTGGGGAGGAATTGACCCGCTGAAGAGACGTGTGGCGGAGGAGCCGTATAGTGAGTTGATGGAGAAAGAGATAGATGGTATAGAGAGGGATGTGGCGGTGAAGTGGAACAGTCGGGAGGAGTTGATAGAGGGTATAGTGGAGAGGACGGATACGTTGGTGTCGAGGATGCGTGACACTGGGGAGGAGAATTTGGACTTCTGGCAGGTGACGTATGCCGATTTCTTGATTGAGGTGCATGCTCGCGGGTATATCCGTGCGATGATATACTTTGTGTTCAACGGGTTGTATAGGACGGAGGTGTTGACGTGGTTGAGCGAGAATGCGGGGTATTTTGATGAGTTCAGTCGGTGGCTTGAGGGTCGTGCTGTGGGGTACTAGGGGATATGGCGACATCCCCGTCCGTCTGTGTAGGCGGGTGGGGAGGGGTGGATGTGGTGTGGCCTATTTCTTCTTGAATATCAGCCAGGGGGCGGGTCGGTCGATGTGTTTTTGGTTGAAGTAGGAGACTTTGCCGGTGGTGTCACGGTAGAAGCCTGACTCGTTGCCACCGGTGATGTATATGGCGTCGATGTAGCCATACTCACGTAGCGCGTTGGCGAAGTCCCGTAGTGTCTCCGGGTGGCAGGTCTTGATGAAGTGGTATTTGTCGTCGTCGGTTCGTGCGAGGGCGTTACGTTCGACCTTGCCATGCAGATGGAAACGTCGGGGTAGTTCGCCGTCTGATACGAGTACAAACTGTCGGAAGAATGAGCCGTGGTGGTCGATGGTGTAGTCCTTTACATCTTCGAAGCGAGATATGCCGATGACCATGTTACCGTTGGCTATGCCGCAGTAGCCGAGTCTACGACTTTCAACTTTCGTTCAGCTGAGTCGATATATGAGATATATTCCTG